>JBARVK010000753.1:0-10169 GCA_049646225.1 Nodosilinea sp. | reverse complement strand
ATTCAAAAGAGTGTTGAGGTCAGTTGTTATGACATCTAAATCCTAGAGGGAAGGATTGGTAGCAATTGTATCGGTCACAACATTTTTTACTCTTTACCGTTCAGTCTCATAGAAGTCTTTTATAGATCTAGCGAAGATTCAAATTCTAAGCAGGCTTGCGATGCGACTGTCTTATAAGACAGTCGCAAAACTGGGAACTCTCGGTGAAGTAGGCCTGCTCTAGTTGCTGCCTTCTTCCGCTCTCTTGTGGAAGGTTGCAATCTAGGCGTAAATAGCGTCTCAAAAGTATCGAGAAGATGGCGCTAGTGGTCAAAGTTATTGAGGTGGGGCCTCGGCGTGACATCTATGAAGAACCGTGGCTGTTCTGCGTTGATCGTGAGCAACGATGGTACGGTGTTAGCAAGCTAGGGGTGTCCGACTCATCGGACTGAGATCATACCCTCAGAACCTGACCTGGTTAATGCCAGCGGAGGAAAGCGTTGCTTGCGGTAACCAGCCGAAACGACGAGTAGATTGGCGTTCTGGAGCTAGATTCCAGGGCATTGGGTGAAGTTCAGCGATTTGCTGGGTTTTACCTGCGATCGCTCTCCCGTTTCGCCCCTACCCATCCGAGCCCATCCCAATTCAGGTCAGACCTCTAGCGCCACACCAGAGGTAAACCCATGAGAACAGAATGGATCGCTAAGCGCCAAGGCCACGCCAACGTGTCGCAAATGCACTACGCGCGCCAGGGCCTGATTACCGAAGAGATGGCCTACGTGGCTAAGCGGGAAAACCTGCCCGAAGATCTGATCCGCGACGAGGTGGCGCGGGGCCGGATGATCATTCCCGCCAACATCAACCACCCCAACCTGGAGCCGATGGCGATCGGTATTGCGTCGAAGTGTAAGGTCAACGCCAACATCGGCGCGTCGCCCAATTCGTCGGATATCAACGAAGAGGTGGCCAAGCTGCACCTGGCGGTGAAGTACGGGGCCGATACCCTGATGGATTTGTCGACGGGGGGTGGCGACCTGGATTCGATTCGCACCGCCATTATCAACGCCTCCACTATTCCCATTGGCACCGTTCCGGTTTACCAGGCGCTCGAAAGTGTCCACGGCAACATTGAGAACCTGACCGCTAATGATTTTCTGCACATCATCGAAAAGCACGCCCAGCAGGGGGTCGATTACCAGACCATCCACGCGGGAATTTTGATTGAGCACTTGCCTCTGGTGCGCGATCGCATTACCGGCATTGTCTCCCGCGGCGGCGGCATTCTCGCCCGCTGGATGCTGCACCACCACAAGCAAAACCCCCTCTACACCCACTTCAACGACATCATTGAAATCTTCAAGCGCTACGACGTGTCGTTCAGCCTGGGCGATTCCCTGCGCCCCGGCTGTTTGCACGACGCCACCGATGCCGCCCAGCTAGCCGAACTCAAGACCCTGGGCCAGCTCACCCGCCAGGCCTGGGAGCACGACGTGCAGGTGATGGTCGAAGGCCCCGGTCACGTGCCGATGGATCAGATCGACTACAACGTCAAAAAGCAGATGGAAGAATGCGCCGAAGCGCCCTTCTACGTGCTTGGCCCCCTAGTAACGGACATTGCCGCTGGCTACGACCACATCAGCTCGGCCATTGGTGCGGCCCTGGCGGGCTGGAGCGGGGCGGCGATGCTCTGCTACGTGACGCCGAAGGAGCACCTGGGTCTGCCCAATGCCGAAGATGTACGGGCGGGGCTAATCGCCTACAAGATTGCGGCCCACGCAGCCGATATTGCCCGGCATCGGCCTGGGGCGAGAGACAGGGATGACCAAATGTCCCACGCCCGCTACAACTTCGACTGGAACAAGCAGTTCGAGCTGTCGCTGGACCCTGAGCGAGCTAAGGAGTACCACGACGAAACCCTGCCCGCCGACATCTACAAAACCGCCGAGTTTTGCTCGATGTGCGGTCCCAAGTTCTGCCCCATGCAGACTAAGGTAGATGCCGATGCCCTGACCGAGCTGGAGAAGTTCCTGGCCAAGGAGAAGGCTACGGTTTAGATCGGTGATTTGAGAAATCCAAATCCATAATCAGGAACTCCGTAGGGGCGTAGCATGCTACGCCCCTACGGATGAATGTTCGATTTGATAGGCTATAGGCATTGATTGGGCTACGTTGACCTATGACCCTCGCCGTTAACCCACCCATCCAGCAAAAGCCCCTCAGCGTTGATGAGTTTCTCGCCCGTTATGGTGACGACAACCGCTATGAACTGATCGACGGGGAGGTGTTTGATTTGGAGCCAACTGGTCCCCATGAGGAAGTTTCAGCTTTCATTACCACTAAGCTTTGCGTCCAAATCGATCAGGCAAACCTACCCTGGTTTGTGCTTCAACGCGGGTTGTTGCGTCCTTCCAGTACGGGGATGACGGCATTTCGGCCCGACGTCGCTGTGGTCGATCGCGATGAACTGACGAGAGAATCCCTTTGGGCTGATCAATCGATTTTGACCCTGGGTAGCTCGATTAAGTTTGTCGCCGAGGTGGTAAGCAGCAACTGGCAGAATGACTACGCTCGCAAGGTCGAAGACTATGCGGTTTTGGGCATTCCTGAATACTGGATCGCTGACTATGCCGGATTGGGAGGCACTCGGCACATTGGCAAACCCAAGCGCCCCACTCTCTCAATCTGCACCTTGGTGAACGGGGAGTATGATATTCAGCAACTGCGAGGGAACCAGCCGGTCAACTCTTCCACATTCCCCGAGCTAAACCTGACCGCAGCACAGGTTTTGAAAGCGGGACGTTTATAACCCTACAATCTAGTGCTGCCCATGCAGACGACTACGCTCTATGATCAAGACTTTTATGGCTGGACTCAGCGCCAGGTCGATCTTTTGCGCACTGGTCGATGGGAAGATCTTGATATTGAAAACCTGGTTGAGGAAATCGAGTCATTAGGTAGGCAAGAACGCCAGGAGCTTCGCAATCGCCTGGGGTGCTGCTCGGGCATCTGCTCAAGTGGCACTACCAACCCGAAGCCCGCACTAAAAGCTGGGCAGCCACGATTCAAGAGCAGCGCCGCAGAATTCAGCGTCACCTAAAGGAAAACCCCAGCTTGAAGCCCTATCTGGCGGATGCGATCGCCATCGGCTACGAAGATGGTTTGGATTTAGTTAACCGCGAAACGCCTATTGATCCCAAACAGCTCCCGCCAACCTGCCCCTTCTCTGAAGCCGACATCTTTGAGCAACCCATTGACTGGCCGCCGTCATCTGCCTCGCCTTCTTAACGACAACGTTATTCGTAGAGTGGGTCATCGCGATTGGCCCTAGCTCTACACCATAGCCCAACCGCCCGACCTGCCGCTCACTCAAATTGAGCCTCTGGCCATGGGTGAATGGTGGGTTACGGCAACGCGAGAGGTAAATTGCTGGTGGCATGATAGAAGAGTGGCCTAACCCACCCTACGTCTGCTCTCTGGGAATTTTTGGGTTAAATCAGCGCCTATGATGCTTAGAGAATAGTCATCACGGCACCGCTATGACGCAACCGGGGATTCTCAAGAACTACATCAATGGCCAGTGGGTGCCCTCCACAGCGGGGGATGTGCTTGCGGTAGAGAACCCGGCTACGGGGGAAGTGCTGGGCCAGGTGCCCGTTTCGCCCAACGATGCGGTCGATCAGGCTGCCCAGGCTGCGGCGATCGCCTTTGCAGACTGGCGCCGTGTGCCGCCGCCCCAGCGGGTGCAGCCCCTGTTCAAGCTCAAAGATTTGCTGGAAGCTCACCTGGATGAGCTGGCCCAGATCATCACTCAGGAGTGCGGCAAAACCCTGGCAGAATCGAAGGGCGAGCTGCGGCGGGCGATCGAGAATGTGGAGGTGGCCTGCGGCATTCCGATGATGATGCAGGGCACGGTGCTGGAAGACATCGCCAGCGGCATTGACGAGTTTATGATTCGGCAGCCGTTGGGGGTGGCGGCGGCGATCGCACCCTTCAACTTCCCCGCCATGATTCCCTTCTGGTTTATGCCCTACGCCCTGGCCTGCGGCAACACCTACATTGTGAAACCCTCCGAAAAAGTGCCCCTGACCATGCAGCGCATCTTTGAGCTGCTGGATGCGGCGGGTTTCCCCCCCGGCGTGGTCAACCTGGTGAATGGCGCTAAGGAAACCGTGGATGCGATTCTGGAGCATCCCACCATTCGGGCCATCAGCTTTGTGGGGTCTTCGCCAGTCGCCAAATACATCTATGCCCAGGCGGCGGCCCACGGCAAGCGGGTGCAGTGCCAGGGCGGCGCGAAGAACCCGGTGATTGTGCTGCCCGATGCCGATCGCGACATGACCACGCGCATTGTCGCCGATAGCGCCTTTGGCTGCGCCGGTCAGCGCTGTCTGGCCGCATCCCTGGCGGTGACGGTGGGGGACGCGGGGGACTGGTTTACGGATGCGATCGCCCACACCGCCGCCACCCGCATCGTCGGCAACGGCCTCGACCCCGAGGTGCAGATGGGGCCGGTGATCACCCCCCAGAGCCAGCAGCGCATCGAGCACCTGATTCAAACCGGGGCAGATGAAGGGGCAACGGTGCTGGTGGACGGTCGCAACGCCAAGATTCCCAATCTAGAGGCGGGCAATTTCGTCAAACCCACCGTGCTGCAAAACGTGCCCCCCGGCGGCGAAATTGCCCACACCGAAATCTTTGGCCCGGTGCTGGGGCTGATGCCAGTGGAGACGATCGAGGATGCGATCGCCCTGGTCAACCAGAGCCCCTGGGGCAATATGGCCTGCCTGTTCACCAATAGCGGGGCCGCCGCCCGCCAGTTCCGCTACGAGGCCACCGCTGGCAACATAGGCATCAACATCGGCGTGGCGGCACCGATGGCGTTCTTTCCCTTTAGCGGTTGGAAAGACAGCTTCTTTGGCGACCTCCACGGCCAGGGAGCCCATGCGGTGGAGTTTTTCACCCAAACCAAGGTGGTCGTCGAGCGCTGGCCCAAGGAGTGGAGCCGCCAGTTTTAGAGCTGTTGTATTGTGCTCAATATGCAAGCCTCGGCGCAGGTGAACATCTCGACACAGTTGTCCCCGCTGGTGCCGCTATACCCCCAGTAGAACCTCAGTACACGGGGTTTTATCAGGTTCGCTTAATCAACTTAAAAGCTCTACCCCTGCGATCGGCCCATTAGCACTACAGCCGATCGCGCCCCGACTGGGTAGCGATCGCTTTCAAACAGCGGAGCGTCGTCGGGGTAACAAAAATCTCGGGGCGGTGCCACCGATGTATCGACAATGCGGTGCCAGCGTTGGTCAAAGTCCGGCCATCGGCCATCGCGCGGCCCCAGCTCCGGCAGTTCAAACATCAGCGGTTCCCAGTAGGCGTTGAGCATGACGTGAATCTCTTCCTTAGCGTCGGGGTAGCGCAGGGTAAAGGCCAGGGTGCGGGAGTGCTCAGACCAGTCGGGCTGGCCCAGGGTGGTGCCGTGCCAGACAATGTGCGGCTCGTAGTGCCAGGTCGTGGTTACTCGCAGCAGGTGCTCTAGCTGAAACACCTTCAGGTTTTGGATAAAGTGAATTAGCCCCTGGGTAAAGCGCAGCAGGGGCTGCTCTTTCTCCACTGCATCCCAGTCGAACCAGCTAATTTCGTTGTCCTGGCAGTAGGCGTTGTTGTTGCCGCGCTGGGTGCGGCGCACCTCGTCGCCCATCAGCAGCATGGGGGTGCCCTGGGCCATCAACAGCAGCGTGAGAAAGTTTTTGATCTGCCGCTGGCGCAGCTGCTCAACCTCGGGCGGGGCCGCCAGCCCCTCTACGCCGCAGTTCCAGCTGTAGTTGGCGTCGGTGCCGTCGCGGTTGTGCTCGCCGTTGGCCTGGTTGTACTTCTGGTTATACGAGACCAGGTCGTTGAGGGTAAACCCGTCGTGGCAGGTGACGAAGTGAATGCTGCGGTTGGGCTCGCGGTTGGGCTTTTGGTAAATGTCGGGGCTGCCCAGCAGGCGGGCGGCCAGGTCGGGCACCACACCCTCGTCGCCCTTGATGAACTGGCGCACGTGGTCGCGGTAGGGGCCATTCCACTCGGCAAAGCGATCGCCAATAAAGCTGCCCACCTGGTACAGTCCGGCGGCGTCCCAGGCTTCGGCGATGATTTTAGTCCCGGCCAAAATCGGCTCCGACTCGATATTCCACAAAATCGGCGGGTCTTCCAGGGGGGTGCCTGCCATGTCGCGCGACATCACCGACGCCAGGTCAAAGCGAAAGCCATCCACGTGCATTTCTGACACCCAGTAGCGCAGGCTGTCGAGAATCATGCGCCCCACAACGGCGTGGTTGGGCGAGAGCGTATTGCCGCAGCCGCTGTAGTTGGAGTAGTAGATCGGGTTATCTTCGAGCATGTAGTAGGTTTCGTTGTCGATACCCTTAAAGCTCAGGGTGGGGCCTTCGTGGTTGCCCTCGGCAGAGTGGTTAAACACCACATCGAGAATGACTTCGATCCCCGCTCTATGCAGGGCCTTGACCAGGTCGCGAAACTCGTTGACTGGCCCCAGGGGGTCTTTGCGCGAGCTGTAGCCCCGGTGGGGGGCAAAAAAGCCCAGGGTGCTGTAGCCCCAGTAGTTCTCCAGGCCGGGCATGGCGTCTTGGGTGTCGAACTGGTGAATGGGCAGCAGCTCCACGGCGGTGACGCCCAGCGCTTGCAGGTAGGGGATTTTTTCGATTAGCCCGGCGTAGGTGCCCCGCTGCTCGTCGGGCAGCCCCGAGGAGGGGTGACGGGTAAAGCCGCCCACGTGCATTTCGTAGATGACGCTGCTGGAGTAGGGAATATGCAGGGGGCGATCGCCCCCCCAGTCGTAGTTGCGGGTATCGACAACGACCCCTTTGAGGGCTGTGGCGCAGTTGTCGCCGGGGCCAATGGCGTCCGCGCGATCGTAGGTGTCGTCGCCGACGATCGCGCGGGCGTAGGGGTCGAGCAGCACCTTGGTGGCGTCGAAGCGATGGCCATGAGCCGGGTTAAAGGGGCCGTGCACGCGGTAGGCGTAGATCTGCCCATTCTTGAGGCCGGGCACAAACAAGTGCCAGTAGTAAAAAGTGCGGTTCCACTGCGGATCGAGGGTGATCACCCGGCTGGGCTGGGTCAAGTCATCGGCCTCAAACAGCAGCAGATCGATGCCGGTGGCGTGTTTGGAGTAGAGGCAAAAGTTGACGCCCACCGCGTAGACGGTAGCCCCCAGGGGATAGCTCTGGCCAGGTAAGACGTTAGGGCTCATGGAGTTGTGTACCAAGTCCAGCTCGGGATCTGGAGTTTTCCTAACCGGCGAAACTCCACTTCTGGATTTGGATTTGGTTTAACTTACACCGAGAGTGGGGCCAATTGTCCTGGCTCAAGACTTAATTAAACTCTGGGTCAACGTTGGATACAACAGGGCTGCTGCCAAAAGCTGCGATCGCAGCTCAGATCGAGTCCGACTGCCACAACCCTGATTCATCTCGATCCGCTATAGGGGTTATATAGACAGGGTTTGGCCTCATACCAAGTCGGTGGGAGTCCATTGGGGCGGGCTGCCCAGGCTGGCCTCGGTGCCAAACTGGGGCTGCCAGGTGCCCCGCAAACAATGCCAGGCCGTCGCCGAAAAAGCTGCAAAGGTCTCACGATCTTCGAGTGGGTCGGCTCGGGGCAATCCTTGGCTAGATAAGCTGCGCGCACCCCAGTGATGCACCACCACCGCCCATGTCCCTGCCGCCAAAGCCTGCCCCTGAAGCTGGCCTTGGCCTAGGTGCCATACCCGCACCGGGCCAGGGTGAATACGCTGCCAGTGTTCCACAAAGGGGTGTGCCTGTCCATCGTCATCTTCACAGGTGCCTTGTTCTAAAAAGTTGTCAGCATCTAGCCACTGGTAGCGACTGGTATCGGGGCGCTGGCGCCGGGTGAGGGCAAGGCGGTGGTGCCAGGTGCAGGTGGGTGGATCCTCCGTCGAAGTAAAGGTACCGGCAAAACCCAGCAGGTCGGCATCAAAGCGCGATCGCCAGTCCATCGCCCGGTACCGCTCCGGCGTCAGCCGTCCGGTAAAGGGAGCGCTGCGCACGTCAGCGAAGTGAGTTTCGGCCTGGATCCACAGAACCGATTGGTTGGTTTCGATTGGTCCCTGGTCAAACTGGATAGAGCGACGCTGCCAGACGCCGAGGAAGGGGTTGGGGGGCATGGGGTGTGGTGTGGATGGGTAGGCGGGTGAGGGAGTGTAGTCAGGGTTCTGCGTAGGGGCAAACGGCGTTTGCCCAGCCATTCATGCCTCTATTCAGCCTCCCCAACGGCTGCAAGCGCATCCCAGATCAGCTTTTGCTGGTGAATAATGCGCGCTTCCAGACCATTCACTGGGCCAGGGGTGTAGGCACCGCTGGCGTAGCCCTGCTGCACGCTTTCGGTCAGCACCATGTCTTCTTGCATAAAAGCTTCAAAGTCAGCTAACAGATCCTCTACCGGAGGGCAAAAGGCAGGATCGCCATACATTTCGAGCGTAACCTGGCAAGACTCGACGGTCAGCGGCTCGATGCGCAACCAGGCCAGCAGTCCGTTAGGCAGTCCCAGCAAGTGCAGGTTGGGGTAAATGCCGTAGGTAAAAAAGCCTTCTCGGCTGCGGCCCTGGAGGGTCGGTAGAATGGCATTTTCGGCCTGCCAGGCTTTGGCCGTGGGGGTGTAGAGCAGGTTGACGAAGGCTTCTAGCTGGTGCTGGTATTGGCGAATGGGGCCTTGCACCTGGTGCAGGGTGGTGCGGTGGGCGATCGCCACGTGGTAGTCGCACAGGGTGTTGTCGTGGTAGTTCTTCCAGTTGCAGGCGACGGTGTACTGCTTGGTTGCCAGCGGTTGGGTGGCGGCGGTGCGATGCTGTCCCAGGTGTTCAGGAATGCTGCCGAGAAACTCCTCCAGCGGCGGCGCATTCTCGTCAAAGCAGACGAACATAAAGCCTGACCAGGTCTC
Source organism: Nodosilinea sp. (assembly GCA_049646225.1). GTDB lineage: Bacteria > Cyanobacteriota > Cyanobacteriia > Phormidesmidales > Phormidesmidaceae > Nodosilinea. Next base: position 1,235 of record JBARVK010000753.1, on the reverse strand, counting down.
TAGCCGCAGCGATCGCAGCGCAAACGCTTCTTTTTGAAACGAGGGCGGAAACTGGTCGCGGGCCGGAACCCCCACCAGGTTGCCCGCCAGGTCGTATACCCAGGCATGGTAGGGGCACACCAGCTTTTTGCAGGGGTGAATGCCCGCCTCTGGCGACAGAATGGCCGCCCGGTGAGGGCACAGGTTGTAAAAAGCCCGCAGTTGGCCGTCATGGTCTCGAATGATCAGCAGGGGAGCGTCCGCCACCGACTTGGCCCACACCATCCCCGGCTGAAGCCCGTCGCTATCGCCCACGTAGAGCCAGGTGCGGTGAAAAATAGCCTGCTGCTCAATGGGGATCCAGTGAGGATTAGTGTAGTGATCAGCGGTGAGTAAAAATCGCTCTGGCAGCCCGTGAGCGTCAGGTGGAACGGGTGATACCCCTTGGTAGTCGGTCTTCGACCACCGCAGCGGTAGACTAGAAACCATTGCTAAAGACTCTCCCCATCAGTACGCATAGCATCAGGCCAACGCTGGCCTAGTTCAGCCCACCAAGGCTGGCGTCGTCTTGCCCCGCAGCAAATCCATGATGCCTTCGCGGGTGTCTTGAAAGGCGCGATCGCGGCGAATGGTGTAGGTGCGATCGCTGGGCAAATCGACAAACACCTCTCGCTGGATGGTGCCGGGGTGCGCCGTCAGCACATAGATCCGCTGGGAGAGAAACACCGCCTCATCCACATCGTGGGTAATCATCAAAATGCTTACGCCGGTGCGGTTCCACAGGTCGAGCATGAACTGCTGCATGGTCTCCTTGGTCTGTACGTCCAGTGCCCCAAAGGGCTCATCCATCAGCATAATTTTGGGTCGCGAAGCCAGGGTGCGGGCGATCGCTACTCGCTGCTTCATGCCGCCGGAGAGCTGCTTGGGCAGCGATCGCGAAAACTTAGTCAGCCCCACCACATCGAGATAGTAGGAGGCCATCTCTCGCCGCTCCTTAGGCCCCACACCCTGGAGCTTGAGGCCAAATTCCACATTTTTCTGCACCGTCATCCAGGGGTACAGGGTATAGCTCTGAAAGACCATGCCGCGATCGGCTCCTGGGCCTGTCACGACCTGACCATCCACCGTAATGCCGCCTGTCGTGGGCATATCCAGCCCCGCCACCAGCCGCAGCAGCGTCGATTTGCCCGAGCCCGAAGCCCCCACCGCACAGACAAACTCGCCCGTTTCAACGTGCATGTTGATGTCATCAAGGG
>JBARVK010000752.1:0-2545 GCA_049646225.1 Nodosilinea sp. | reverse complement strand
GGTAGCCTCCCACCCTGAGCACTCGAAAAATTTCGTGATTAATCCAGTAAATTTCTTTGGTGTGCTCTAGCACCTGATTGGCAATCACCAGATCGACCGACTCAGGCTCCAGGGGCAGGGGCTCGGCCTCAATATTGACTGAAACCGGCTGAATGCCCGCCGCTAAAAGAGCAGGGGTATTCCAGTCGCCGTAGTCGACGCCAAAGCAGGTGGCCTGGGGGTGCTGGGTCAAAACGATTTGCAAATCATGGCCATGACCACAGCCCAGGTCTACGCAGGTGGTTACGAGCCGCGATCGCACCACTTTTTCTAAAATGTGTCGACCATAGGTTTCGCCGTGGTCAACGGTGGTTAGGCGACTGGAGGTGCCCGGTACAACGGCTTTAAACATCGCTCTTTTAGAGCACCCCTTTCGAGCTAGGAATCAGGTGTGCCCGGCGCGGGTCTATCTCTGTGGCCATTCGCATGGCGCGAGCAAACGCTTTGAATGTCGCTTCAATAATATGGTGCGAGTTAATGCCATCGAGCTGGCGAATGTGCAGAGTCATCTGGCTGTGGTTGACCACGGCAACAAAGAATTCGCGTACTAACTGAGTATCGTAGGTGCCTACCCGCTGAGTAGGAATTTCTAGCCCGTAGCTGAGGTGGGGCCGACCCGAAAAGTCGAGCGCCACCTGTACCAGTGATTCGTCTAGGGGGGCAACGAAGTGGCCAAAGCGGGTAATGCCCTTGCGATCGCCCAGGGCCTGATGCAGCGCCATCCCCAGGGTTATACCTACGTCTTCGTTGGTGTGGTGGTCGTCAATTTCGATATCACCTGTGGCCCGCACCTCTAGGTCGATCAACCCATGGGAGGCAATCTGATGCAGCATGTGATCTAGAAAAGGCACGCCTGTGTTGGCTACGCACTGCCCGGTCCCATCCAGGTTGAGACTGACCTGTACATCGGTCTCGCCCGTGGTGCGGCTGACGCTGGCGCGGCGGCCTAGGAGGGTAGGTACAGAGCCAGAGCGGCTGCGGTCTTGGGTTTGCATGGCGACTAATTGACAAGTTAGTCTTCCATCTTACCGAAGTCTGTGAAAGGCACGGCTGATTAGCCCCTTAGGGAGGTGCCCTAAAAATAAAGCACCTGCTGCAATAGCTAAGCTATAACAGATTCCCGCATCGGTGAAACGTATCTATGGTGCTGACGCCCCACAAGATTTCCATGGCGTTGGCCCTGGGGCTCAACGCCATAGAGGATCAGCCGTATTCGCTTAACGGCCAGGAAACTTGGTCAGAAGGGCTTTAGCCTGTAGGGTCATGTGCTCTCTTTGTACGTCGATATGCTCAACCTGAAAGGTCATGCCGCTGAGGCTAAACTTGCGCAAGTCCAGCAGATCGTCAGCTGCCGTCAGCAGGCTCTGGGTTAGGGCCTCCGATGTATTGTTGGGGCTCATGTGAACCTGTTTGAGCTGGAGCTGATACCCCTCAGGCCCCACGGAGGGAACCGCACTAAAGGCTACGTGCTGCTGCTCTCCCGACTCCACCAGCAGGATGTCAGCCGCAACCGCCACTCGACCGTCCCCCGGTAGCGAAACCTGCACCTGCTGAAGACTGACTCGAACTGGGCGATCGTCTAAGGTTATCTGCAAATTTTGCAGCTTTTTATGAATGTAATCAGAATTGCAGGCCCGTTCTAGGTCGGCCTCCGTTAGCTTGGCCGCCACAGCGGCATTGGTGGGACGGGTCAATTCAATATCACCAAAAGCCGCCTTGAGTGGGTCAATGGCCATTCCGTCGGTTTTTACGCTCAGTTCTTCGGTGCGCAGATCTTTTTTGATCACCAAACCTCGCCCTTGAATATCTGCTGATTCCAGTTGTCCCTGCATGAGGGCGACCGGGTCGGTGTGAATGTCAGCGGTTAGGGCATCCACCGCGTCGAGCTGAGCGGTAAGCCCTATCTCTACTGCTTTGCTGAGGGCCTGTTCACCCAGGTCGGAAGTGCCTTGGGTCATGTTTAAAGTCCTTTACACGTATGAAGCTCCCAGTGTAAAGGTCTTTGAAGCCGCTAAGCTCCGTCGCCGTGGGGGTTTTGGGCGATCGCAAGGGGGTGCTTTAGGCAGAGACATTAATCATTCTTAATGAATAGCCCAGCCGGTCTTTGGGGAGATAAGCCTGCTACAGCGGGCGCCCCTGCGTTGTGCATCCTGAAGCAAATGAGGACATCAGGACGGGGCGCGATCGCTCACAGGGCCGCCAGAATGGTTTCACGGGCAATATCGCCAGTCACGAAGGCCGCCCCCAATCCTTTAGGCATGACAAAGCGCACCCGACCGTCCTCGACTTTTTTGTCGCCCTGGAGCAGGTCCAGAATATCGTCGGCCTCAAGCTGTGAGGGAATTTGGGTCGGTAGCCCCGCCTTTTCAATGAGCTTGAGCTGTCGGGTCTCTTCCGCCGCCGTCCAGTAGTCGAGGGCAGTGGCAATTTTGCCTGCGGCCACCATACCGATCGCCACCGCTTCGCCGTGATTGACGCCCTTGTAGTGCATCAGACTTTCGACCGC
>JBARVK010000751.1:0-5304 GCA_049646225.1 Nodosilinea sp. | reverse complement strand
GGTAGCGCCCGTCACCCTGGCTATTACCACCAACCACCTCACAGACAGCCGCAGTCAATCCACTGCGATATTGTGGTCGCTGCGCGATATTACCGCCCGCTGCCAAATGGGACAAGCGCTACAGGCGGCTTACAACGATTTAGAGCACCAGGTCACCGTCCGCACAGCAGAACTGGTGCAGATCAATGACCAGCTTCAGCAAGAGATTGAGGAACGCCGCCAGGCAGAGCACACGATTCGCTATCAGGCCCACCTGATCGATGTAGCCACCGACGCCATTTACGTCCTTGATCCCAATCAGCTCATTACCTTTTGGAACCAAGGTGCTGAAAAGGTCTACGGCTGGACAGCCGCCGAAGCGCTGGGCAAAAACGTTGAGGCCCTGCTGGGAGAATCAGACGCCCTGACTAATCCCCAGACGACCGTTGGGTCGGGGGGCTGGCGGGGTGAGGCCAACCACCAGCGCAAGGACGGACAGCGGGTCACGGTCTTGAGTCGCCACTCGCGGGTTGACGGTCAAACCGATGGCCTCACCTCCGTTCTGGTGGTAGACACTGACATCGCCGAGAAAAAGCAGCTAGAGACCGAGTTTTTTCAGACCCAGCGGCTGGAAAGTCTGGGCGTGCTAGCCAGGGGAATCGCCCACGATCTCAAAAATATTTTAATGCCCATCTCCATTGTTCCGCAGCTGCTGCTGAAGGAGCTGCCAGAAGCCAGTGCCACCACCCGAAAACTGCTGGAGAACCTGAGGCGGGCGGCCCAGCAGGGCACGGCCCTGGCGGAGCAAATTTTGGCCTTTGCCAGCCAGCCCCAGGGCAAACCGACCCTCATGCAGGTGGGTAGCCTGATCCAGGAGGTGCAGCAATTTGTCGAACACGCGTTTTCCCAGACCATTACCATTCAAGTGAGCAGCGCTGACGATCTAAACCCCATCCGCGCAGATGCGACGCTCCTGTATCAGGTGCTGCTCAATCTCTGCGTCAATGCGCGCGATGCCATGCCCGGTGGGGGTACCCTGTCCATCTCGGCCCACAATGCCCGCTTTCACCCTGGGCCTGACACGCCGCCCGGTCTCCACCCCGGTGAATATGTCGTCATCACCATCGCCGATACCGGCACAGGGATCGCCCCAGACATTTTGGACCGTATTTTTGAGCCGCTGTTTACGACCAAACCTACGGGTCAGGGGAGCGGGCTAGGGCTCTCTACGGTGGCCAAGATTGTTAAAGACTATCAGGGTGCTGTGCGTGTCGCGAGCGAGGTGGGCTCGGGCTGCCAGTTTCAGGTCTATCTCCCCGCAGCTACCGCTTCTGCGCCCTCCCCAGGGGCAGGTTAAGAGGGTTTCCCATGTCTATCTCTGGACGTATCAAGGCTGTCTATCAAGCTCACCAGCAGATCCTAAGCCTATACCGCCAGGCCGATGATTCGAGGATCAATCGATCTGATGTGCTGGAGGCATCTTTGAGCCATCTGGAGACCGTGCTAGAAGAACTGCGGACGGCCTACGATGAGATTGAACAGCAAAACCAGGCCTTAGTCGAATCTCGTCAGCAGCTTGAGGCCGAACGCCAGCGCTATCAAGAACTCTTTGACCTGGCCCCAGACGGCTACCTGGTCACCAATGCAACGGGCATCATTCAAGAAGCTAACGTCGCAATGGCTGCCATGCTACAGATGTCGCAGACCTATCTGATCGGTAAACCCCTGCTGTTGTTTTTCGCCGCCTCCGATCGCCCCCACATCCGCAATACCCTGGCGCAGATGCATCAGCCCCTGCCGCCGCCGTCCCCGCCCCCCACCTACACCTGGGATACCCAGCTGCATCCCCGGGGTGCCAACCCCATCGAGGTTGGCGTCACCCTGACCTGTAGCTACCAGCCCACGGGCGCGGTATCCCCCATTCGCTGGCTACTGCGCGACATTACCCAGCAAAAAGAAGCCGAAGCCAAAACCTACCATCAGGCTTTCTATGATCTCCTCACGGAGTTACCCAATCGCGCCCTGTTAGACACTTACCTGCCCAAAACCCTGGCCCAGGCCCAGCGGAAAAATACTCAGGTCGCCCTGGCCTTTTTAGACCTCGACCGCTTTAAGGTCATCAACGATACGTTTGGCCATAGCGTTGGGGATGAGCTGCTGCGGCAGGTCGCTGAGCGCCTGCAACATTGCCTGCGAGCCGAGGATTTACTGGTGCGCTGGGGGGGCGATGAGTTCATCATCGTAATGGCGTTTGTGAATACGCGAGAGGATGTGCGGGGAACGTGCGATCGCTTGGTCACCAGCCTCCAGGCGGCCTTCAGCATCAATCACCATTCCCTTCAGATCAGCACCAGCATGGGAGTGGCTTTCTACCCCACCCACGGGTCCGATCCCGAAGTCTTGTTGCTGCATGCCGACCAGGCCCTCTACCAGGCCAAACAGCAGGGCCGCAATACCTACGCTTTTTACTCACCGGATGCATCCTCGCTCCTTAGCTGATTCGCCGGTACTGAGGCCACCTTATACGAAATCCGCCTTGAGAAACCCCGGTTCAAAACAGGGATCTCGTAGGGGCATTGCAGTGCAATGCCCTTACAAACCGGGTATAACCAAATAGGATTCGGTATCACACCACTGATCTCAAAAGCGACTGGCAGGCTTGGGCGATCGCCCATTCTTCCTGGGTATGAATCACCAGCGCCCTGACCCTAGACTCTGCCGCCGCAATGTCTTGATCGTCCTCGGCTCGGGCCAAATCATCCTTGAGCGTCAGCTCCAACCCTGCAAACGGCTCGCAGGCTCGCTGCCACACCAGCGGGCTATTTTCGCCAATGCCCGCCGTAAACACCACCGCATCTAGCCCGCCCAGACTGGCGATCATCGCCCCCATCTCTCGCCGCAGGCGATGCATGAACACGTCCACGGCGAGCCTGGCCTGGGCATGGCCCTGATCCATCGCCTCGACCACTGTGCGCATGTCGTTAGAAAGGCCCGAGAGGCCCTTGAGTCCCGATTCTTGATTCAGCAGTGTATCGAGCTGGTCGGCGCTGTAGCCCTGCTGGCGCATCAGGTAGATAAGAATGCCGGGGTCAACGCTACCCGAGCGGCTGCCCATCATCAGCCCCTCCAGCGGCGTAAACCCCATCGTCGTATCGACGCTGATCCCCCCCTTCACCGCCGCCAGCGAGCAGCCGTTGCCCAGGTGGCAGGTGAGCAGCTTCAGGTCGGCCAGGTTTCGCTCCATCATAGCGGCGGCCCGCCGGGCCACGTACTGGTGGCTAATGCCGTGAAACCCGTAGCGGCGAATGCCCTGCTCGACCCAGGCGTAGGGGCCGGGGTAGGTGGCGGCGGCCTCGGGCATGTGGGCATGAAAGGCCGTATCAAACACCGCCACCTGGGGAATGTCGCCCAGAATGTGCCCCATCGCCTCGATGCCCTGTAAATTTGCCGGGTTGTGGGCCGGGGCCAGCGGAATCAGCTGCTCAATCGTCGCTTTTACATCTGCCGTGACCCGCACACTATCGACGTAGTCACGCCCGCCATGCACCACTCGGTGGCCCACCGCATCGATCGCGGCTAGGCTTTCTAACACCTGGGTGGGGCCTTCCACCAGGGTTTTCATCATCGCTTCAAGGCCCGCTACTTGGTCGGCAATGGACAGCACTTGCTGCACCGACTCCCCCGCACCGCTGGCGGAGAGTTCGACCTGGCCCTGCTGATGAGTCCAGTCGAGGGCGGCGCGCCATAGCGGATCAGGCGCTTCAGAGGGGTTCCCCACCAGGTCAAACAGGCAGCTCTTGTGGCTGCTCGACCCGGCATTAAGCACCAGAATTTTCATGCCACCTCCCTCATCTTCCCCATCCCCTAGGTACCCGGCCTTAAATCCAGTTCCTCCGGCAGGTGAGAGCGATCGCCGTGTTTAGCCAGCATCGGCCCATGCTGATCGAAGCGCACCAGGCTGAGCGAGGCCACGGGCAGCTCAATGCGATCGCGGTACCGACCGCTGTCAATGCCCAACAGATTACAGAGAATCAGCCGAATCGTGGTCTTGTGAGACACAATCAGCACGTTGCCCGAGCTGTGGTTGGCCTCAATTTCGGCAATTACCAGGGCGGCGCGGCTAGCCACCTGTACCCCCGTTTCGCCCCCGGTGGGTGGGTTCCAGGCGGGTTCGGTGAGCCAGCGAACGTAGTCGTCGTGGTACTCCTCTCGCACCTGCTCGTGGGTCTTTTCTTCCCACACGCCAAAAAACATTTCCTGCAGGCCTTCGCGCAGCTGCATTCTGTGGCCGGTCGCCTCACAGAAGGGCGTAGCCGTCGAGACCGTACGCCGCAGGGGGCTGACATAGACCCCCTCCCACGGCAAATGCTGGTACTTTTTGGCAAAGGCGCGGGCCATGGCGGTACCCGCCTCGGTGATATCTGGGTTAGTCGAACCGCAGAAGGTGCCGGTCTGGCTAGAATCGGTTTCGCCGTGGCGGAGAAAGTAGAGGTTGAGAGACATGGTGAACCGTTAACGTTGACGAACAAGCGCAGGGGAACCCTTGCAGCGGCTACTGAGGATTCGCGCTGCAGTGAGATACTGACCAGACGAGCCCATCCATCGTAGATTTCCGCCTGCGCGGGAACGACATCGGGACTTCACTGCGTCGATCCCTTACCTATCGTCCTTGCCGATTCCATTGCTGACATCCCCCCTAGGTGCCTGGTCGTGCCTCCAGTTCGGCGGGCAAGTGGGCGCGATCGCCGTGCTTCATCAGCATGGGGCCGTTGTTATTGAACTGCACATGGGTAACCGAGGCCACCGGGAGATTGATACGGTTGCGGTACCGGCCCACGTCCATCCCCATCAGGCTGCACAAAATAATGCGAAGAGTGGCCTTGTGAGACACCACCAGCACGTTGCCATCGGTAAAGTTGTCTTCAATTTCGGCCATCACCAGCGCGGCCCGACTGGCGATTTGCACCGAGCTTTCGCCCCCGGTGGGTGGGTTCCAGGCGGGTTCGGTGAGCCAGTTCAGGTAGTCGTCGCTGAAGTGCTCGCGCACGTACTCAGCGGTGAGCCCCTCCCACTGGCCATAGTCGATCTCCTTCAGCCCGTTGCGCAGCTGCACATTGACCCCGGCGACCTGGCTCAGGGGTGAGGCCGTAGCGAGGGTGCGCTTCATCGGGCTAGAGTAGATCGCTTGCCAAGCCATGTCCTGGTACTTGTCGGCAAAAGCAGTCGCCATGGCCGTTCCTTCTGCGGTCAGCTCAGGGTCGAGACTGCCGCAAAAGCCGCCTGTTTGGCTGTACTCGGTTTCGCCGTGGCGCAGGAGGTAGAGGT
>JBARVK010000750.1:0-8889 GCA_049646225.1 Nodosilinea sp. | reverse complement strand
GCCAGATTCACTCCAAACCTCTTCGATCTCGCCTGTCACTGCTAAAACTTCGCCGTAGTACTGGTCAGGGTTGGAGGTGATTTCACCCGGTTCAGGGGCCAGCGCGATCGATTCTGCAATGATCGCTGGCTGTTCTTCGTAATCGGTGTAGAGGGTGGGATCTAGGGTTAGACCGTACTCTCGCTCGACATCTGCAATCACAAAGTTACGAACTTCCCCGGTCACCTGTACTTTAACGTCGTCATCTTCAGGTAGCATCATCTGCTCACCCGTAGCATTGATGACCAGAATGGGCTCGGTGCCAAAGAACTGCTCGTCGCTGACGGTGAAGGAGCTGTCGCCTACAACCTCTAGGGGCTCGCTTCTGATGGTAACGGTTTGACCGATGTAGCTATCGGTGTTTTCGACCACTTCTTCGGTTTCAACGTTAGTTGTACCGTCAGTGACTTGAGTGTTGGGTGCAGTCTCGGCACAGGCACCCAACAGCCCGGCGATCAAGCCAATGGCGATGGTGCTGCGAAACAGCTTTTGCTTCCTAGAAAGCTGGGCGGACACCTTTTTTTCGGCATCAAAATTGCTTTTATTGTTAGTTAGTCTAACCATAGTGATCAACTCCAAATTCTTTCAACACGACTATCACTGATTTCACAACTGTGACAAGGAATTATTAGCTACTACACCAGCGAAAACCTTTGCCAAACTTCAGTTGAGATTTAGCTAATAGCCAAACCGTCGGAGCGTTAACCGCGACGCTTTGAATCGTTTTTACTCACACCAGTTATAGGTGTTTTCAAGCCATCTTGTCGTCTATCGAAATGGCAGTAACCATATATACCTGAGGGTGGAATACAGTCAGAGACCAGGGGTTTACGGTTTCTGATTGGCCAGGTCTTTGCTCTGGACCCCAGGTTTACTTGAACGGTGGGAGGTGAAGCGAGGTTTGATTCGCCAAGGGCTGATTAGAGCCTTGTTTTAAGGGCGGTTTGCGGCTGCTGTAGCGCTACGAGGGCCGTGCGATACTGCTCTTCTACGGTCCCTAGGTCGTATTTTTGTTGGAGCTGCTGCTGGCTGCCCTGCCAGATGGCTTCTAGGTGCTGCTGAAGGACATAACGTTGTTTAGGGTGGCGGGTATAGGGGGCAATGGCCGCGATCGCGGCCAGCAGCCGACTGACCACGACACTATCGGTGCTGCCGTACTGGCGGATCTGGGTAAATGCGCGATCGGCCAGGGTCTCAAAGTCGACTGGGGCTGCGATCACCCGCAGCCGATGGGACTGGTCGTAGCGATAGGGCGACGGCAGCTCGCGACCGGCCAGTCGCGCCAGCCCATCGGCCAGGCGATCGATGCAGCGAATCGCCGTGAAGGGGTCGTTGATGGCGGGCGACAGCGCCCGCAGGGCAATCTCAACCAGTTGCTCGATGGGAAAGGCCACATTCTGCTGCTTGGTCAGATCGCGACCCGTTACAAAAGCCTGAGTGATCTGGTCTTCTAGGGTGTCGGTAATGCGATCGGCTGGATAGGCCATCACCAGCGGACTGCCGACCATCACAAACGCGCCTGGATAAGCTTGCACCCGCAGCACCAAATCTTCGCGACAGGCCACCTGCATTAAGGTGTCTTCGTCAATCCCTTGCAGATAACCCCCGTCCTTCGATCGCACGGGGCAGGCAGCGGCTTCAAAATCGGTAGGAATATCTGCTGCACCCTCGGTGCGCTGGTCGAGGTGGTTGGCATCCTGGCCCAGGTTGTCTGGAAACAGGCGGTTGGTGACCTGTTCCAGGTCGTGGCTGACATCGGCAATCACGTGAGACACCTGAATGATCGTAGAGGCGTGGTGAATGAAGTAGATCAACACCGCTATGCTGGCCATGGCTAGCACAACTCCTACGGTTACCGACAGCTGGGGTACAAAGGGTTGGTAGTCTTCGCCTCGAATGGTGCGCAGCACCAGCAGGCAGTAGATAAAGGTGGCAATAAAGGTGCCCAGCACAGTTTGATTGCCCTGGTCCTGCATGAAGTTGCGCAGCAGGCGCGGCCCAAAGTGCGATGAAGCCAGCTGTAGGGCCACAATAGTGATGGAAAAGGCGGTGGCCGCGACAGTGACCATTGACCCCGCAATCACCGTCAGCACCGCCCGCGCCCCTTCTGCCCCGCCCTGGTAGATCCAGCTAAAGGCACCGATATCAAAAGACTTTGAGCGATCGACGGCCAGCAGGGCAAAGGCCAGCGCGATCGCCCCAGCGGCCATTAACGTTGGCAAAAACCAGTAGCTTGATCGCAGGCTATCCCAAAATTTGCTGAATTTAAGGTGTCTCATGGAGTGGCCGAGACGAAGATAACTTGAGTGCGGCGGAAACTCGAATCACTTTTATAGTTAAGACTCCTGAGCCGATTGCCCGTTGCCCTCTGACCGCAAATTGGCCAGCTGCCGCAGCGAGCCACCCATGCTGCGCGGCTGGGGTGCTTGGCCATTTTGGGCAGGCCAGCCTTCTCGCTGACAGGTGCGATCGCCGTCGGTTTCCTCGGTTTGGTCGTGGAACAAAATCTGCTGAGTGGGGAAGGGCATATCATAGAGAGCGCTACGAAAAGACCAACTAAAACCGTGCTGCCCTGCGCCAATCGGCCCAGCACCAGACCTAAATTTCGGGTCTGTCGCCGCCGCTGGGTCAGGCGCTTGACCGCTGACCGTATGCCCCTGGCCACAAAGAAGAAAAGTAAGAAAACCAGGATAGCTAAAACCATATTAGGTAGCAGGGCCAGAAACCCGTTTGCCATCGCCTGAGTTTTTTCCCAAAGGGCAGAATAATCTAGATTCATTGAAGGTTGGCTATTGACCTCCCCATCAGCCTATAGAACGATGTCGGGGTTGGCCTCTACCCAGGGCGGGTTAGTCGACGGAGTTGGGCGGGGCCAAAACATTGATGTTGACCAGTGGCGTAACGTCAAACCCCTGCGCCAGCAAGCGATCTTGAATCGCCTGGGTGAGCTCAGCCTGAATCGCCTGGTCAGAACCAGCCTCCGGCTGGCGCTGCACGTAGACCTCAGCGAGCAGGGTATTTTGGCCTGAAATGTTGGCTCGGGTAAAGCGCACCGTCGACTCTACCAGCTGCACCTGAGAGAACTGATGCACAGCCGTTTGCACCTCGGTATTGGCCCGCTGGGCGCGACTGGATCGTTCTAAGTTGGGCGAGTTGCTCAACTGCCAGCTCAGCAGGACAGCGATCGCGATCGCGCTTATTCCCAGCGCTACTGGAAACACCCCTCGTTTGCCCAGCTGATAACGCGCCCCGGTGGTAGAGAGCCCGAAGGTGCGAAACAAAATGGCCGCTGACAGGTTGATACCCGCCAGCTGTAGCAGCAGCAAAAATATCCCGTTGACGACCATATCCCAGCGGCCAATGGCCATCGCCATGCCGATAATGCCCGCTGGAGGGGCCAGCGAAGCCGCCACCAGCATGCCGGTGGCCGACCCCGATACCAGGCTACTGCGCTCCGACTGCACCAGGTTGACTGCCCCCGCTGCCCCCGCCGCCAGGGGCAGCAGTATCGCTACCGCTGAAACCTGGCTGTTCTGGATCATCAGCGGTGTGGCAATCTGCTGCTGAAACAGCAGGCTGAGCAGTGCCGCTACCGCAATGGTGACTAGCAGCGCTGTGAAGTAGCGCAGCACGCTGCGACCAATCAGATGGCGATCGCCCCGGGCCGAGGCGATCGCGGTATTCATGGCGGGTCCGGCAAAGGGGGCAATCAACATCGCGGCCACCAGCAGATAGTTGCTGTTAGTAAATAGCCCAATCCAGACAATCACGCCTGCGATCGCGGCATAGCTCAAAAACCCCTTCCAGGAGCCGACACTTTGCAGCCCGGCCAGAAAAATCTCGATCGGGCTGCGCTCCTCCACCTGGGTCACCTGCTGGGCCACCTGTTGGGCCGGAGGGTGCAGCGCCATCACCCCCATCGGTATCAGGGTGACTTTGAAATCGGGCAGATCCTGAAGTGTCCTCAACAACGTCTCCACCTGTTGATTGGAGACATGCACCAGCACCATGTCCTGGGGGTTGTCTCCGCTGGTCTGCCACTGGGCCAGGTTAGTACCGTGGCACTCTTTAGCGGTTTGCAGTACGGTCTTGCCGCAGCCGTGGGGCACTTGAATCAACAGTTGGCGCATGGCAAATCCTGGATTAGAGACAGCTCAGCTACGCTCTCTATCCTGCGGATGGTGGGCTATCTCGACATCGACTAAAGGGTGAGTTTGCTGATTTAGCCACTATGGCGAGCCAGTACCCACAGCGTCAGCTTTTCAAGCGTGACCAGCATAGCGGTAATGCCCACCGCGAGGCCAAACAGCGCCAGGTTGCTCTCGTTGCCCGATCGCAGCGCAAAGCTCAGCGAGGTAGCCACCGCTGGGGGGTGAACCACATCCAGCCCAATCATCAGCACGATAGTAACGACCATGGCCAGACCGCCCGATAGGTAGCCCGGTCCCAGCACCGTGTAGGTGACAAAGCCCAGACCCGCTGCCATCAGCTGCGAAATTAGCAGCGTGCGCACTGAGTTGGTGCCGTGCTGGGGGTCGAGGTAGATCAAGAAGGCGCTAGAGGCCAAAGAGGCAAACAGCAGGCGCTGCTGGCTGAGCGCTTCGACCAGGGCCAGCACTGCTAAAACTACTGCCGTCGGGGCGATCGCCAGGGCAAACTCTCCCCGCAGATCTAGCCGTCGGCGCAGGGCGCGGTTGGCACCTTTAATTGGTTTTAGGCTTTCGCGGTCTTGGCTCATGGATGGTTCCTAGCGGGGGCAGCTTAATCTAGCCCCAGCTCACGCTTGAGCAGGTTGATCGACTTTTCGCCAATGTAGTTGTCGCAAACCACTAGCTTAGGGGGGCGAATCAGGTCTTCGCGGGCTTCGGCGATCGCATCTTTGACCGCCGGCAGGCTGGCCTCGTCGAACACCACAATGGTCTGGGCGCTGTGGATCACGGCGTCGAGCTTGTAGGCGTCGTCGGTTTGGGCCGACATCAGCAGCACCTCGTCGCCTCGCAGGCTGTAGCTGATCACCTCCGCTGCCCGCAAAATGCCGGTGCTGACGCTGACCATACCCAGACAGGTGCCTTTGGCTAAATCCTTGAGCAGGCCCAGCTCTTTTTTGTAGTCGTAAATATCGACCGGAATCACCCGCACCGACTTGGGCGCTGCGATCGCCTCCGCTTCGCTAATAAAGTAGCGGCTGGTGACCACCGTGCCCGAGCGGGCCTGAGCCAGAACGGTATCGAGCTCTTCCAGCGGCACCAGCTGCACCGGAATGTGTAGGGCGCTCTCTAGCTCGCGCACCATTAGCTGCCCGGCCCCGATGTCTTGACCGGGGGCTGTCACCAGCACCCGCGCGCTACAGCGCAGCCGCCAGTCGATCTCAGCCAAAAATAATTCCCGCGCCTGGTTCAGCGAGCAGCCCTGGCGCAGCAGCTCGTCCAGCCCGGTTTCAACCACATCGCGGGCCTGGGGAAACTCGGCCCACAGCATGGTTTGGGGCCGGGCGCTGTCGGTGCTGTTTTGCTCGCGCACGTAGATGCCAGAGCCGGGCATGGCCTCGACCACTCCGGCATCTTCGAGCTGGCGGTAGACCTTGCTGATCGTGTTGCGGTGCAGCCCCGTCTGCATGGCCAACTGGCGGGTGCTGGGCAGCCGATAGCCGGGTGGGTACTGCCTCGATGCGATCGCAAACCAGATCTGGTCGTAGAGCTGGGTTGACGCCGGAATTTCGCTATCGGGCTGAATGTGAAACTGCACCACCAAACTACCTCCTGGCTGTCGCTAGACAACACAATTTCAACAAACTCAGACTAGATACACCGGCCATACTGCTAATTTAGGACGAATCTTAGAAAACTCACCGGGTTCTGACCCACCGCTGTGGCTACCGCAATGATTTTTGACAATTTGCTGACAGTGAATATTGTGACGATTGTAGATCGCCTCATCTGGGGTTGGGGGGGCTATGACCGGAAGGACACAGTGTTGTGGGATAGCCCGCTCGGCTGCACCGTCCCGGTCGGCAGGATAGTTACCCACCAGCGCTAAAGTAAACGTGACGACTATGGGCAGCCCCGCCATGACCTCTCTCGTGCGTACCGAAACCATTACCATCTCCAGCGGCGACACCGACATTTTGGCCTACCTGGCCGCTCCCTCACGCCCCGGTCGGTTCGGCGCTGTGGTGGTAATTCAGGAAGTATTTGGCGTCAACAGCCACATCCGCGAGGTCACCGAGCGCATTGCGGGAGCGGGCTATGTGGCGATCGCGCCCCACATCTACCACCGCCAGGCTCCCGGCTTTGAGGTGGGCTACAGCGAGGAAGAGCTGGCCCTGGGCCGCCAGTACAAGCAGGGCACCAAGGCCGAGGAGTTGCTGGCCGATGTGCTGGGGGCGATCGCCTACCTGTATCGCCAGGACAACGTGATCTCCGATGGGGTGGGCTGCATCGGCTTTTGCTTTGGCGGTCACGTCGCCTACCTGGCCGCCACCCTACCCGATGTCAAAGCCACCGCTTCCTTTTATGGCGCAGGCATCGCCACCCTAACTCCCGGCGGCGGTGAGCCTACCCTCAGCCGCACGCCCGAGATCGCAGGTACTCTCTACGGCTTCTTTGGCGACCAAGACCCCTTGATTCCGACCCAAGAGGTCGACCAGATCGAAGCGGCGCTGCAGGAGCACGGCGTGCCCCACAAAATCGTTCGCTACCCCGAAGCCACCCACGGCTTTTTCTGCGACCAGCGATCCAGCTACAACCCCGAAGCCGCCCGCGACGCCTGGGGGCAGGTGCTGGAACTGTTTAAGACCACGCTGCCAGCTGCTACGCTTTAGTCGCTACTCAGCCAGGGATTGAGTCTGCTGTCTGCCAGCTCACTCGATGCTGGCAGTGCCCTACTTGTCGTAGCTACTGCCTCTGTAAGCGATGTCGTAGATAAAAATCTCATCGGCGTCCGTCCTGATTTGAAAGATGACGCGGACTTTGCCAACGCGAATCCTAGAAAACTGATCTAGCCCTCCCTTGAGCTTCTTGATGTCTAGTTCTTCGGGCGGATAAATCTTTTGGGTTTCGAGGCAGGTCTTGAGAATCCCGATTTTTGCCAGAACAGAACTGTGCAGCTTTGGTTCAAGCTGTTTGAGGAACCGATCGGCTGATTTACTGAGTTTGACTTTCATCGTCAAACCAGTCGGTTACGTTAATAAAATCTTTATCCTCATAGTCGCTGGGGGAAAAATTGGCTTCAATATCGGTTTGTTCGTCGTCGTCTACGTAGGGCGTTAACAGTTCAAAAAACTTGAACCACTCTTCGCGCATAACTTCCCGGACGCTCTCTTTGATCAGCGCTTTGAGGGCCTGGGCGTCGAGGGTGATGGTGGGTTCCATGAGCTTTACTCTAAGTTACCGTTGCGCTCGATGATGTTGGGATGCCGTCCTTCGTTTATTATCGCACCGGGACTGGCGACATTCTGACGATTTTGGTCAAGACCTTTTAAGGGGGCTTAAGCGGGGGCTGTGGCTAGCTACGATGTATGACTACTACCGATAGCGATCGCTTATACCTTCCTTTAGCCTTTTGAACCGTTGACGGAGCCCCGCCGCGAGATAATGTAAAAGCTGATACTTTTTGGGTCGGGATTGGCGGACTGCCAGTCCCTCATTCTGCTATCGTTCCGCTATTTCGGCACCCTCACTCCCATGGCCTACTACCTCTCCCCCCGGTTTCTCGAAACGCTGGCGGTGCACATCACCAAAAATTACCTGAAGCTGCCTCAGGTCAAAATTCCGCTGATTTTGGGCGTCCACGGCCGCAAGGGCGAGGGCAAAACCTTTCAGTGCGAGCTGGTCTACGAGCGCATGGGCATTGAGGTCGTCCACATCTCCGGGGGCGAGCTGGAGAGCCCCGACGCGGGCGACCCGGCCCGCCTGATTCGCCTGCGCTACCGCGAGGCCGCCGAGCTGGTGCGGGTGCGGGGCAAAATGGCGGTGCTGATGATCAACGACATCGACGCCGGGGCGGGCCGCTTCGACGCGCTGACCCAGTACACGGTCAATACCCAGCTGGTCAACAACACCTTGATGAACATTGCCGACAACCCCACCAATGTTCAGCTCCCCGGCAGCTACGACGAAAACGAGATCCAGCGGGTGCCAGTTATTCTCACCGGCAACGACCTCTCGACCCTCTACGCGCCGCTGATTCGCGACGGCCGCATGGCAAAGTTTTACTGGGAGCCAGAGCGCAGCGATCGCATCGGCATTGTCGGCGGCATCTTTGAACCCGACGGGCTGTCCTCCCAGGACATCACTCTACTGGTCGATACCTTTCCCACCCAGGCGATCGACTTCTTCGGGGCCGTACGCGCCCAGATCTATAACGAGCAGATCCGCGACTTTATCTACTCCGTCGGGCTAGAAAATGTCTCCCGCAGCGTGGTCAACACCACCACCCCGCCTACCTTTCGCAAGCCCGACTTTAGCATTTCGCATTTAATCGAGGTGGGCGATCGCCTGGTGCGCGAGCAGCGCCGCGTCAGCGACATGCGCCTCGCCAACGAATACAACCGCGTTTTGCAGGGGCCGATGCCGCCAGGATCCTCCCCAGCGCCCTCACCGGACAACTTTTACCGCACCTACGACCCCAGCGAAACCGCCATCGAGGCTGATGCCGTAAACGCGTCTGTCTCAGGCAACGGCAACGGCGGCTCGTGCCCCATGCCCCCGGCGTCGACCGATACCGCCCAGTCCACCTACTCCCCCACTCCCCCACCCATCCACCCTCCCACCCATCCACTCTCCCACCCATCCACCCTCCCACCCGACGTACGTCAGCAGATCAACGCCATTCTCTCCCAGGGCTATCGCC
>JBARVK010000749.1:0-9023 GCA_049646225.1 Nodosilinea sp. | reverse complement strand
GCCCCTTGGCTTGAATCAGGACTACGCGATTCGGATTTGTGATGGCTCGGCCTCATAGAGCATGCAGGAAATATCCGCTCTCCCAAGTCCAGTTCTATGCCGGCTCCCCGGCTCCTTGGTTCCCCTGCTCCCCGGCTTCTATAAGCCTAGCCGCGCCAAACAGCATACTCCGACGCTCTAGTCCCGCATCAACTTAAATCGCTAATATCATCCAGATTGTCCTGCCTATTGTCAGAGGCTGTGTCTAGGTCTTGGGCGTTGAGCAGAGCATCTAAGTCGAGGAGGTTATCGTCGGCCTCAAACTCAGGCTCTAGGGTGAAATCATTATCTAGGGCGAAATTATCACCCTCGCCGCTCTCTAGATCATCCTCTGAAAAGGTGTCAAACCCCGTATCTATTCCTTCGGCTGGCGGGGCGGCAGGTTCGGTGAAGAGTTCCTCCTCAATGTTAAAACCGGGATTGAGGTCAGGGGTATCAGAGGGTGGGGTGCT
Source organism: Nodosilinea sp. (assembly GCA_049646225.1). Lineage (GTDB taxonomy): Bacteria > Cyanobacteriota > Cyanobacteriia > Phormidesmidales > Phormidesmidaceae > Nodosilinea. Next base: position 8,532 of record JBARVK010000749.1, on the reverse strand, counting down.
AAAGGGAGAGTCTAGGGCTGACTCATGGCCTCCCGTGTTTTCCAACTCGGCCTCCCAAGGTAGATTATCAAAATCTTGATCAACCTCTTCGGTGGATGGAGCAACAGGGTTGGCGGAGAAACTACCTAGATTTAAACCAGCGTCTAGGCTACTGGACAGGGCCACGGCATCGGCGGCGGCGATCGCCGTATCTAAATCAAACTCGCCGTCACTATCTGCTAATGCAGGGGAGTTTGCTGCAGAGGTTTGGAGCAGCTGTAGCTGAGCCTCGTAGCTCTGCTCTAGCTCTTGGGTGCGCTGGGTCAGTTCATTCTGGTAGTGCTCAATTTTTTCGGCTAGCTTTTGCTCGTACTCTTCGCGCAGGCTAGTCTCTAGTTCTCGCCGCAGGTTTAGCTCCAGTTCCTCTGCAGAGGAACCGGTTTCGGCCGTTACGGGGCCTGAAGCCATTAAAGAACTGGTCTGGGCCAGCTGCAAGCGGGCTTCGTAGTCTTGCTCCATTTGAGCCAGGCGCTGAGCCATGTCGTCTTGGTACTCACTCAGGCGTTCGGCAAGGCGCTGGGCATCGCCTTGCTGGACTTGCGATCGCGCCTCGGTCAGCTTCTCCTGCAAGTGCTGCTCGTAGGCCTGCTGAATTTTAGCAGCGGCTTCCTTAAGACGAGTCTCGTACTGTTTGCGAATGCGTTGCTCAACGCTGCTATCGGCCTGATTTGGGGCATTGGTCAAGCTCTGGCGGGCCTGGTACTCAGCCTCTAGCTGGCTACGCTGCTCATCGAGCTGAGCCTGATAGCGCTCCATGCGCTCAGCTAGCTGGGTTTCGTAGTCTTTTTGCAGTTGCAGAGTAGCTTCCCGCAGCCGCTGCTCGTGCTCTTCAGCAAGGTCTTCCTGACGCTGCTGACTTTGCTGCAACGCCTCGCTCAGCTCATTCACCTGGCCCTGGCGCAGGTAGTACCCCACAATCATGGCCAGCAGCAAGCCAAGTAAAACAGCAACAATAAGACCTTGCGTGAGTTGAGGCATCGTATTTTCCCCTGTAAAAAATAAAGCCGAGCCGCAGAGCATCTACGCCTGAGAGGCCAAATGGTACACCTCTCTCGCCTTAGCAGCTACTGATAAATATTGACGATCAATGATATACGCTGCATCCCGTTTGGGATCTGGAACTTTGCCCCCATGAGACCTTGAATGTACCCAGATGCGAGTAAAACACTCAACTGTTGCTAGCTCAGGAGTCAACGGTTACGGCCTCTAGCACTCAGCACTTCAATAACAGATTATGACTATGCTCGGCGGTAGCCCCGCGAGCCCCTAGGCTCATCCTCTACAATGGAGGTAAATCCCTGGTGCGCTAATTCAGCTAGCGGGCCATGGGCTATGCCCGTAGTTTCGCTATCCTCGCTGAGCTTGAACCCATTACCCTAGTGCTTATGACCTATTCTCCCCACCGTCAACCTGCCGTTAGCAACACGGTTCCTTCGGAAAGCGCCCATACATCTCAGCCCAGTCAGGCTGACGATGATGCTCTTCAGCTAGCCTATGCCATTGCCGCTGCAGCCGATGAGCGCAAAGCAGGCAACATCACGATTTTGCAGGTGGGAGATGTTTCGTATTTGGCTGATTATTTTGTGGTGGTGACCGGGTTTTCAGCGGTTCAGGTGCGGGCCATTACCCGATCGATTGACGCGGCCCTTGAAACCGACCACAATCGTCGTCCCCTGCGGGTTGAAGGCCAGGGCGAGGGCAGCTGGATCGTCATGGACTATGGCGAAGTCATTGCCCACATCTTTATGCCCGAAGCGCGCGACTACTACGACTTAGAAGCGTTTTGGGGCCACGCTGACCAAATCGTTTACCAATCCTCCAGTCAGCAGTTCAGCCCATCTCAGTTTTAATTTGTACAGCGGGGGCGAACGAATTGCCTTGTAGACATTCCTATTGGTAGGTAATTCGTTTAGGCTAGAGCTAGTGCGTAGTGTCAGTGGCAATGCCTCAACGATGTCCTGTACCGGCTGAGCAGCAGCCCATTAACGAATACCAGGATGTGCGAGACTCCTGGTTTTACGGCTGGGGTAGCCGCGACCTGACGGGATACCTCAAGCCCGTGGTCGTACTCTGGGTGGTTGGCTGGGCGGTGGCAGGGCCGCTAGCGGCGGCCAGCTTTATACCTGCTAAGCATCCGATCAGTTTTGGCCTCAGCGCGGCTATGGGGGCGCTAGTGCTGCCCATGCTGGCGTTGCTACAGCTTTACGTGGGCTGGGCTCACGTGGGGGGGCGGCTGCGGCAAACCACGGTGCCCTACGAAGAGTCGGGCTGGTACGATGGCCAGCTTTGGGTTAAGCCAGAAGATGTCTCAAACCGCGATCGCCTCATCGTAGACTACGAGGTACAGCCTGTCCTGCGGCGCATTCGCCACACTCTGGGAGTGATAGCCCTGCTCTTCGCCCTGGGTCTAATTACCTGGCCCCTCTTGGTGTAGCGGGTCATATTCTCTGGCTGTGTAGGCCACCACATCCTTCTTGTTCATCACCGCAGAGTCTCTATTATGACCAGCAGTCGGGTTAATCGACACCAAACCAAAGAGCTACAGATACAGCTACTGAGGGAAGGCATTGTAGAGTCTAATCACATCGCCCACGTAGCGGTTTGTGATAACCGGGGCCGCACCCTGTCCGTGGCTGGCAACGGCGAGCTGGGTACCTTCATGCGATCGGCCCTCAAGCCCTTTCAGGCCCTGGCGGTGACGGCAGCCGGGGCGCTTGAGCGCTATAGTCTCGACGATCGCGATTTAGCCATTATGTGTGGCTCTCACCAAGGCACCATCGAGCAGGTGCGTCAGGTTTTTCACATTCTCTGGCGGGCCGACCTCGACACCACTGCCCTGCGCTGCCCTATTCCAGCGGGCAAAAAAAGCCCCCTAGAGCACAACTGCTCGGGTAAGCACGCCGGTATGCTAGCCGTTTCTCAGCAGCGCAACTGGCCGCTGGAGAGCTATCTCGATCGCAATCACCCGGTGCAAAAGCTGATTGTGGCCCGCATTTCAGAACTGCTGGGGATGCCCTCGGATGAGTTCATCTGCGCCCACGACGACTGCGGTGCCCCCACCTACTTCATGCAGCTCAGCCAGATGGCCACGCTCTACGCCATGCTGTCGTCGGGCAGCAGTCTGGATATGGAGCGCATAGTGCGGGCCATGACCAGTCACCCCGACATGGTGGGCGGCCCCGACTCCTTTGACACCACGCTGATGACGTTAACCAATGGGGCCTTAGTGAGTAAATCGGGAGCAGAGGGCATTCAGTGCATTGGCCGCGTGGGTGAGGGCCTTGGTTTAGCCATCAAAGTGATTGATGGGGCTAAGCGGGCCAAGTACGCTACCGCTATCTTTACCCTCCGTCAGCTCGGCTGGATCACACCTACGATCGCCGACACCCTGGCCGAACCCTATATGGAAATTGGCAACTACAAGCGGCTCGATGTGGTCGGCGATTTGCCGATGATGTACTAGATAGCTCAAGATTATCTGTCTTTCAAGAGTGCCCAAAGTACTGCCCCTGGGGGAATACGGGTCGATCGCCGTAAAAAAAACTGGCTTTAGAGAAAAATAGATTGTTAACTGAGAACATTTAGCGCTATAGTAAATAAGCCGACGCGGGGTAGAGCAGTCTGGTAGCTCGTCGGGCTCATAACCCGAAGGTCCATGGTTCAAATCCATGCCCCGCCACCACAAACGAAAAGGGTTTCTAGAGTATTTCTAGGAGCCCTTTTTTGTGGCTTATCTTGGCCCAGGGCCTCGCGATGGGCGATAGTGCATAGGTAACCGCAATTGTTGTTGAACCTATCCAGACCAGCATCCATGGCTCAGCCCAAGATTATTGTTTTAGATGACGACCCCACTGGCTCTCAAACGGTGCACAGCTGCCTGTTGCTGATGCAGTGGGATGTGGAGACGCTATGTCAAGGACTGCGGGACGCTGCGCCCATTTTCTTTGTGCTAACTAACACTCGCGCCCTCAGCCCTGCCGCCGCCGAAGCGGTCACCCGCGAGGTCTGTCAGAATTTAAAGCAGGCGATCGCCCTGGTCGGCACCCAAGACTTTTTGGTGGTCAGCCGCTCCGACTCGACCCTGAGGGGCCACTACCCGGTTGAAACTGATGCGATCGCAGACGAGCTTGGTCCCTTCGATGCCCACTTCCTGGTGCCTGCCTTCTTTGAGGGGGGGCGCATCACCCGCGACAGCACCCACTATTTGATGGTGGACGGCACCCCCACCCCCGTCCACGAAACCGAGTTCGCCAACGATTCGGTGTTTGGCTACAGCACCAGTTACCTGCCCGACTACGTGGCCGAAAAAACCGCCGGTCGCATCCAGCCTGATACTGTTGAGCGCTTCACCCTAACCAATATACGGGCTGGATCCCTGGAACGGCTCATGATCCTAGAAAACAACATCTGCTGCGCCGTCGATGGCGAAACCCAGGCCGACCTCGACCAGTTTGCCCAAGACCTGCTTGCCGCTGCGGCCCAGGGCAAAAAATTTCTGTTTCGCAGCGCCGCCAGCATTCTCACCGCCCTGGCCGCCCTGCCACCTCAGCCTATCGATGCCGACCACATGGCGACCTACGTGCGCGGCAGGCGGCCCGGCACCATCATCATTGGCTCCCACGTGACGAAAACTACCCAGCAGCTAGCCCAACTGCTGCAAGAGCCTGGAGTCAGCGGTATTGAAGTGAATGTGGCCCAGCTCAAAGAGGATGGCCCCGCCGCCCATAACGACCTGCTGGCCGACCTCCTGGCGCAGGTGAAAACCGCCCACGACAGGGGCCAGGTGCCTGCCGTCTACACCAGCCGCCGCGAACTCACCTTCGATACCGTGCAGGCCCGTCTCGACTTTGGGGTCGAGGTCTCATCTCTGCTAATGGATGTGATTAGAGGGTTGCCCAATGATATTGGTTTTTTGATCAGCAAAGGCGGCATTACCTCTAACGACACCCTCAGCACCGGGCTAGCGCTGCAAACCGCTCGCCTACTGGGACAAATCCTGCCAGGCGTTTCTGTCGTGCGCACCCCCGCCGACCATGGCCAGTTTCCTGACCTGCCAGTGGTGCTGTTCCCTGGCAATGTGGGAGACGAGAATGCGCTAGCGGTGGCCTATCGCCGCCTGATGGGAATATAAGAGCAGTACCTACCGGCTCGCTTCCTGTCGCTCTTCCCGCAAGTCCTCAATGAGCTGAGCTAGCTGATCGCTGTCGGTGTGGTAAACCTCATTGCAGAAATGGCAGATCGCTTCGGCTCCCTCGTCTTTTTCGATCATGTCCTGGAGTTCGTCTTCACCCAGCATTTTGAGGGCGCGCAGCATGCGATCGAAGGAGCAAGGGCAGTTGAACTGCACCATTTGAGTCTCGGGCAAAATCTCTAGGCCCAGGTCGCCGACCAGGTCGTTAAAAATCTGAGGTAGGGTTTTGTTGGCTCGCAGCAGGGGCGTGAAGCCCGTCAAACCCGCCAGGCGACTTTCGATTAAAGCCACCATTTCGCTATCTTCGGCGGCACGAGGCAAAATTTGCAGCAGCAGCCCCCCCGCTGCTTCGACTCCGTTCGCCCCTACAAAAACTCCCAGCACCAGGGCCGAGGGCGTTTGCTCTGAGTTCACCAGGTAATGGGTGAGGTCGTCGCCAATTTCTCCAGAAACCAGCTCTACGGTGCTGGAGTAGGGGTAGCCGTAGCCCATATCGCGCACGACATACACGTAGCCGTTGCGGCCCACGGCGCCACCCACATCCAGTTTACCCTGGGCATTGGGGGGCAGTTCGATCGATGGGTTGTCTACATAGCCGCGGGCGGTGCCATCCATACCGGCATCGACTAAGATGCCGCCCAATGGCCCATCGCCGCGTACCCGAATGTTGACCCGACCCTGGGGCTGTTTCATGCTGGAGGCCAGCAGCAGCCCCGCCGAGAGGGTACGGCCCAGGGCCGCTGTAGCTACATAGGACAGGTTATGGCGCTGCCGAGCCACCTCGGTCATTTTTGTGGTGATCACGCCAACCACCCGAATGCCACCATCGGCGGCGGTAGCCCGAATCAGTTGATCTGCCATGCGTTGCCCCAGTTTTCCCTTAATATTGCTTATTAATTATTGTAGAAGTTTTGGGAGTATGGGTTTGAGAGGGTTTACCGACCCTTGCCCTGAGCTGCGATGCCAGGATAGATACGGATCCGGAGGCGCTGTCTGTTGCTGAGACGCCGCAGGCTATACGCCCTGCGGCGCGCACCCCAAGTTCGCTATCTAGCCGGGTTTCATTTGGCATACTGAGAGGTGTCGTTTGCGGGCACATCACCACCCTATGCTAGGCACATTTCAGCACAGCCATCTTCGTCTTGAAGTCGAGGCTACCCAGGGGCAAATTCAGGCTAGCTTGGTGCAGCCCAGCCGCTTTAGCCAATGGCTCTGGCCGCAGCGGTTTAGCCAAGGGTTACCCAGCGAGTTGCACGAGGGCCTGAGCTTTAACAGCTATCTCGGCCCGGTTGAGATTCACCACCAGGTCAAGCAGGCTAACGATCACAGCCTGTATATGGTGCTCTCTGGAGGCATCGACGGCTTTCATGAATGGTACTGGGGCGATCGCTGGGTACAGTCGCGACTGGAGGGCGTGTCAGCGTTGCCCCTAAACTTGGGCCAGAGTCTAGCGATCGCGCGGCTGCGCCAGTTTTTGCAGCAGTCTAGCCCCTAGGAACGCTGCCAGCGGTTCAGGCACCAGACGTTCGCCAAATGGTCAGGACAATGGCACGTGCCCCAGCACCTGCACCAGCTCATCTAAGAACTGACCCTGGGCTTTAATAATGCGTTTTTTGGCCTCTTCTAGCTCAAACCAGGCGGCCTGATCCACCTCAGGAAATTCTTTGAGCACCCCTGAGTGGGGGGGCCATTCCAGCACAAAGGTATTGCTGTGCAGGGTGGCAGGGTTAAAATTGCCCTCAAAGGCCCAGGCAAACACGAGTTTGCCTCCGGCCTGCCGCACCGGCCGCAGCGGCCAAAAATGTCCCGTCGGGGCCTGCCCGGTTTCCTCAAAAAATTCTCGTTTGGCGGCCTCAAAGGTATCTTCTCCGGGGTCAATTTCCCCCTTGGGAATGGTCCATGCCTGCCAGCGGCGATTGGCCCAGTAGGGACCACCCGAGTGAACCAGCAGCACCTCCAGATGCTGATTCTGAGTGCGATACATGAGTAGCCCGGCGCTTTTTTTAGCCATAGCAGCAAGTCGCTTTTAGGGAGGCTCGGCCAACGCGGTAAACCCCGGCTCGTAGGGTCAAACCTGGGCTATTGTCGCTACGTTGGGCCTGCTGCCCTGACGCTACGAGCTGTCATAGCCCTAAACCTGGACCTCTGTCTTCAGATTGTACCTGGCAGGCCAGAAACTGGTGACTCGATGGAATATCTGGGATCAACGATATCCAAACCTTAGCGTTCCCCAACCTGCTCTAGCCCAACCCAAAACCAGAACAACGGCCTCTGGTCGAAAAAACGAGAAAATCCCCAAAGAGCTGAAAATTTGGCCTAGCATACGGGTAGAGCTGCCCTGACCAAACAACAGCCTGAGGTAGCCGGACTTTAATTAAATGGTTAATGGCATTTGCCAGAGCTGACTATGCCCTACCAGTATGACCTTGGCAGCGGCCAAACGATATATCTCGATAACCCCGGCCCTACCACTGTGATGACGTTGGTGAGTCGTAGTCTAGGCCAGCAGCAGCAGTCGGGCACGCAGATCCAAACCGGGCCGTGGATTGAGGTGCCCCAGGCGGCGCGCTCGGGCAATGGCGTACTCCTGCGTTGCGCTACCGCGCAAGGGACGTTTATTTGGCGAGTGCAGGGGACGCAAATCGAGAGTGCCGATGCAGCCGCCTGGTCTCCTCACCAGGCCGAAGCCCTTACCCTCGTAGAGGTGGGGGCACCGGCTATGACACCCATGCCTCCCATGGAACCTATGGCTCCTATGAAAATGGGCAATATGCAGATGTCAGCGCATCCAATGACCATGCAAATGGGTGACATGACTCTCAGCATGGGGGGTCCCGCACCGCCCAGCCCCAAGCAGTTCTGTACCCAGTGCGGTGCCGCTCTCAAGGCCGGCGATCGCTTTTGCGGCAGCTGCGGCCATCAGATCCAGTAGGGTCTATCCCGCTTGAACGAGTGAGCCAAAAGGACCAACCCTGTCACCGTACGGAGGATGATCTAGGTCTGAGAACCTAAGGCCTGCTACCCTAATAGAGGCACAGTCGCCTTAGCGTCACACCGCCTAGAGTCTTTAGGAAGCCGCGCTCACCATGGGAATGCAAGTCTGGCCAGGTCGTCCCCATCCCCTGGGTGCCACTTGGGATGGCACGGGCACCAACTTCGCCTTGTTTTCAGAAAATGCCACAGCGGTCGAGCTCTGTCTGTTTGATGCTAACCATCAAGAAACCCGGGTTTCCTTCACCGAGGTTGATAACTATGTCTGGCACGGCTACCTAGCTGATGTAAAGCCGGGGCAGCGCTACGGC
>JBARVK010000748.1:0-2480 GCA_049646225.1 Nodosilinea sp. | reverse complement strand
CAGGGTGTCGTACTCCAGGCTCAGATCGCCAACCACGCTGGCGTCTAGAATGATGTCGGCATCTAAAATTTCGCCGGTTAAGGGGTTGACCCGAGAGGGACCCAGGCCGCTGGCCCAGGGGTACAGGGAGTCTGACCAGCGAATGACGTTGTAGCGCACGTCGGCGGGGTCCCAGTCGGCGTTGTCAGGCATTTGACGCACCTCGATTGCCTGGATAAACCCGGCCTGCTCAAAGGCTGCATTCCACCACTTAGCTCCGTCGGCGATCGCGGCCCGGTACTCCACCGGAGTTGTATTTTCAATCCAGAATACGAGCGGTGCTTTGGGGGGTGACAGGGCAGCGGCGGGGTCCTGTTTCTCTAAATGCCAGCGATGAATGTAGCGCACGAAGGGGTCTGAGAGGCCGGGGCGGCCTGGCGATCGATAGGCGCTAATAAAGTAGCCCACCCGTTCATCGGCCTGGCGGGGGTGAAACGTAGGATGTTCTGGAATGGCTGATAAGCTGTAGCGCACCCGCAGGTTAAACCCCCGGCTGTCGGGCAGGCTATTGAACCCAAGGTCGAAAGGCGATGTCTGAGCGCCGCCGCCTGAGAACCCCATCACCGCTTCAAGTTCCACATTCTTAGGAAAGGCTTTGAGCGGCCCCAGGTAAGATGCATCAGCGTTGACGGCATAGCTGCCCAAGGCCCAGGAAAACTGCTCTGAGAGCCCAATCGGATCGCGGCTGATCAAAAAATCTTTTAGATCGATCAGGATTTCTCCCGTTTCGCCGTGGATGGATTGAATGGGCAGGGTCGTGAGTACCGAATCGCCGAAGGATTCACGCAGCAGGCGCTGGGCCTGGGGCCGGGAACTGCGAAAGTACACATTGGGTACCGCTACCTGGATGCGGTGGTCAGGAATCTGGCGGAACTGAATCATTACATCGTTGACCGGCCAGCCCCGAAACAGCCCCATTTCCCCTAGGCCTGACTCCAGGTTGGCCATAAACAGCAGGTTTTGGTTAAGCTGGCCGGGTTTGAGCCCCAGCAGAGCTCGATTGCGCTGTAGGTCGTGATAGATCGTAAAGAGCCCTGGCGATACCGTCAGGTCTTTGATGACCTCATCAAAGGGTTTCAAGCCGCCCGGTTCAGGGGTATCGTTGACGGCGGTATTGGCATTGGCGTCAGCGACGATCGTGGGGACGGTGTCGCTAGTCTGGGCGAAGGAAAAAGGGACCGACGGCAATTCAGCCGCAGGCGCATCGGCGGCTATCACCCTGCCGTGCCCCCAGGAGACTAGCGCCGCGATCGCCAGCCCACAGAAAAAAATTAGCCCTAGTCGCCCGCCTCGCTTCACCAAGCGCTCCCCCTTGCCTCTGCACCAGAGGCGGTTCGTGTTGTCATATGATAGACCCCAATTTCAATCTTTTCTGAGCCTATGCTGGAGACTTCCCCCGCCCTTGTTTCGCCGCCGCTGCCTACAGTGTGGCCTCGATTTGAGCAGCCCCTACACCTGGGGGTGATGGCCTCGGGCAGCGGCAGCAACCTGGAGGCGATCGCCCAATCCATCCAGCGCGGGGACCTGCACGCTCACATTGATGTGGTGGTGTACAACAACCCTGGAGCCGGAGTGGCCGAGCGAGCCGCCCGACTGGGATTGTCTGCGGTGTTGCTCAACCACCGCCACTACACCAGTCGCGAAGCCCTCGATCACGACATTGTGCAGACGCTGCGCGCCCACGGGGTCAACTGGGTGATCATGGCGGGCTGGATGCGCTGCGTCACCACGGTGCTGATCGATGCCTTTGCCGGACAGACCCTCAATATTCACCCCAGTCTGCTGCCTAGCTTTCCAGGACTGCGGGCGGTTGAGCAGGCGCTGGCGGCGGGGGTCAAGGTGGCCGGCTGCACGGTGCACCAGGTCGAGCTAGCGGTGGATAGCGGCCCGGTGATTATGCAGGCGGTAGTGCCGATAGAGCCAACCGATACCCCGACGACCCTCCAGGCTCGCATTCAGGTGCAAGAGCACCGTATTTACCCGGCGGCGATCGCCCTAGCCGCTCAAGGCATCGCTCAAACCTAGCGCCGGACTATAGGGTTGAGCCACAGGTTCGCCGGACACTGAGGGTCGAGCTGAAGCACCACGTGGCGCTGGTCAATCCTCAGCCAGCCTTCAGTTTTGAAGTCTTTGAGCAGACGGGTAACCGTAACTCGGGTCGTGCCAATGGCGGTGGCCATCTGGTGGTGGGTCAGCCGCATGGGAATGCGAATACCGCTGGGCTCGACCTGGCCAAAATCCTGAGCCAGCATGAGCAGGAAATGCTTGAGGCGATCGGCGACCAGGCGCTTCCCCGCCAGGGCCAGCCAGGCCTCGGTCTGCTGCATTCGCAAGGTTATATTGCGAAACATACCCGCCATCAGCACCGATGAGCCTTCAATCTCGGCCATGGGCAGCGACAGCACGTCGACATCGGTCAGGGCCGTGGCCCAGTAGGGAGC
>JBARVK010000747.1:0-5002 GCA_049646225.1 Nodosilinea sp. | reverse complement strand
CCTCCCTCACCTTCCCCACCTTCCCCAGGCGCTACTCGATATAGCCGGTATGTCGCATGAACCGTTCGGCAACAGTTTGTGATCGCGCCACGGCCTGTTCTACCGACTGATTCCCGGTCAGGGCCGCGGCCATGCGCTGACCCACCTGGGTGCCAATTGCCTGAAATTCAGGGATATCGACGTACTGTATGCCCTTGTAAGGGGTCGGCTCCGCCGAAGGATTGGTAATATCAGCGGACTGAATCGAGTTCAGTACGATCTCCGCGAAGGGCGCCGCGGCCTGATACTCAGGATTCGTGTAGGTGGACTTGCGGGTGCCAGGAGGGGCCGCCACCCAGCCATACTCGTCCGCCACCAGCTGAATGTAGTCCTTGGAGGTGGCCCAGGCCACGAAGCGCTCGGCGGCCTCGGGCGATTTTGAGGTACTAGGAATCGCCAAAGACCAGGCCCACAGCCAGTTAGACCCATTGGGATAGGACGCGACCGGAGCGCGGGCAAAGCCAAGGCGATTGGCTACTTGGGACTGGTCTGGATTGGAGAGCAGACCAGCGGCGACGGTGGCGTCGACCCACATGCCGCACTTACCGGTCGAGAACAGGGCCAGGTTTTCGTTGAATCCATTGGTGCTGGCTCCCGGCGGGCCGTACTGCTGCATGAGGTTTACGTAGAAGCCGATCGCCTCTTGCCAGGCAGCGGTATTGATGGTGGGCTGCCAGTCCATATCAAACCAGCGGCCACCGTAGGTATTGACCAGGGTGGTAAGAAACCCCATGTTTTCGCCCCAGCCCGGTTTACCTCGCAGGCACATGCCGTAGACGCCGTTGTCGGGATCATGAATTTGTTCGGCCCATTGGCTGACTTGCTCATAGGTGGGGCTGTCTGGCACCGCAATGCCCGCCGCATTGAATAGATCGGTGCGGTAAAAGAGCATCGAGCTTTCACCGTAGAAGGGTACGGCGTAGAGGGTGTCTTCGTAGGAAAGCCCGGTGCGAATCGGGTCCAGCAGGTCGTCTACGTCGTACTCAGCGGGCAGCCCGTCGAGCGATCGCAGCCAGCCCCGCCTGGCCCAAATTGGCGTTTCGTAGGACCCAATGGTTAAAACGTCGAACTGGCCGCCCTGACTGGCTACATCGGTTGTGGTGCGCTGGCGCAGAATGTTTTCCTCCAGCACCACCCAGTTCAGCTCGATATCTGGGTTGTTGGCTTCAAACTGACTCGACAGATCTTGCATGATCACCATGTCGCCGTTGTTGACGGTGGCAATGGTCAGTCGAGTTTTCCCCTCTGCTCGGGGACCGGTTGTACAGGCATTGACGAGCTGTACCAGCAATAGACCAATGAGGAATGCCACCAGACCCCTGGCGTGCACTCTGACGCGACGAAATAGGCGCATCACACGGCTCCTCTCGATTTCAAAGGATTACGTAAACATAAACAAAAATTGATTTTATGCTCTTTTCCCGAGCAAAAGCCCAATAATGGAATCTTACTGGGGTCGTTCCCCAAAATGAGACGACCCACGGAATTCGCAATAATTCTTGATTCTGAGGCAGATCGTATGAGCGCCAAGGCAACCTACAGCTTTCAGGGCAAAACCATCTTGATTACTGGTGGGGCGGGGGAAATCGGCAAGGCCACGGCCCATCGGTTTGCCCAAAACGGGGCAGGTATTGTGTTGCTGGATGTTAACGAACTCAAGATGGAGGCCGTAGCTCAGGAGATCAAAGCGTACGGTAACCCAGTTCACAGGTTTTGCTGTGATGTGACCAATTCTGAAGGTGTAGCCAGGGTGTTTGCGGCCGCGATCGCCCAAACTGGTCACCTTGACTACGTTTTTAACAACGCGGGCTATCAGGGGGTATTTGCTAAAACCGATGACTATCCCGAGGCGGATTTCCAAAAAGTAATGGACATCAACGCGGTTGGGGTGTTTCACGTTTTGAAAGCCTCTGCTCGGCATTTGCGGGAGCGCGGCGGTGGGGCGATCGTGAATATGGCCAGCCACGCCGGTGTGGACGGGCCACCGAACATGCTGGCCTATGCGGCCTCTAAGTTTGCCGTGATCGGCATGACTCAAACTGCCGCGAAGGATCTGGCCCCCTACGGCATTCGCGTCAATGCCCTGTCCCCCGCCCTGATTGGCCCTGGCATGATGTGGACTCGACAGACGGAACTGCAGGCGGGGGTGGGTTCCCAGTACTTTGATACAGATCCCACAGTGGTGGAGCAGCAAATGATCAACGCCGTGCCGATGCGTCGTTTGGGTTCGCTGGAAGATGTTGCCAATGGCGTTGCCTTTCTCATGAGCGACGAAGCCAGCTACATCACCGGGTTCAATTTGGATATTACAGGGGGGCAATAGGATTGAGCAAATATTTCCTAGCCGTTACAATGCTCAATCTACTTTTAGGCAGATCTTTAATCGCCTAAGATCCTTCTTGAGGCAGTGGTGGGTTTCTGAGGTGAGCGATGGGAGATAGTTATCCAGAAAAGCGCGATCGCAAACTTGACCTGGCGGCCCATGCGGCCTGGCTGTACTACATCGCTGGCAATACCCAGGAAGAAATTGCCTGCAAGTTGAACGTATCGCGCCAAGCGGCCCAGCGGCTAGTGGCGCTCGCCGTCAGCGAAAAGCTGATCAAGTTTCGCCTCGACCATCCGCTCAGCCACTGCATTGCCCTAGCCGAGGCCCTGCGAGATAAATTTGCCCTCTCCCTATGTGAAGTCGTCCCCAATTCCGCTGACAGCAGTGACCCCTATAACGGCCTGGGGGTCTGCGCGGCCACCCATCTGGAGACCTATCTGGTAGCCAAATCGCCTTCTGTTCTGGCCTTTAGCTCGGGCCGTACCCTGCGGGCCATGGTCGATCAAATTCCGTCGATGGCTCAGCCCCAGCACAAGATTGTCTCGATTGTAGGCAACATGTCGCACTACGGGTTAGCAGGTCGCCATGAGGTGGTCATGCACCTGTCTGACCGGGTGGGGTCGCAAACCTACCCGGTGCCCACGCCAGCGGTAGCCACCAGTGTAGAAGAGCGCGACCTGCTGCAGACCCAGCGATCTTTCACGGCCGTTAAAGCGCTGGTGGAGCAGGCCAAAGTCACCTTTGTCGGCGTCAGCCACATTGCCTGGAACGCCCCCCTGCACGAGGATGGCTTTATCAACGAGGCCGAACTGACCGAGCTGATTGAGCTGGGGGCGGTGGGTGAAATTGCGGGCTGGGCCTTCGACGCCCAGGGTATGTTGCTGAAGCAGGGCACCAACACCCGCGTGGCTGGCGTACCCCTACAGCAGCCAGCCCAGCGTCTGGTGATTGGCATCGCTGGCGGGCCGCGTAAAACCGAAGCCATTCTCGCCGCCCTAAAGGGCCGCCTGATCAGCGGGCTGATTACCGACGAAGCGGTGGCCACAGCCATTTTGACTAAATGATGAGCCCCTTCCCCCAGGTCAACGGAGGCCTGCTAACCCATGAGGAGAAAACCATGACCGAGCCTGTTATTTGCCTGGGAGAATGCCTGATCGATCGCCTGTTTGAGGTCGGCCAAAACCGCCAGCATTCCTCCCCAGAATGGACGGACTACCCCGGTGGTGCGCCTGCCAATGTCGCTGCCGCGATCGCAAAACTCGGCACCCCCACCCGCATGGTTAGCTGCCTGGGCCAGGACGACGTGGGCGACTGGCTAATTCAGGTCTTAAAGGAGCAGGGAGTTGCCTGCCAAATTCAGCGATACGCCGATGCCCCCACTCGCATTGTGCTGGTGGAGCGGGATGAAACGGGCGATCGCAGCTTCATCGGCTTTAGTGCCCCCAACCCCGCCGCCTTTGCCGATGCCCACCTGGCTCCTGAGTGGATCGATGGGGTTGACTTTGCGGGGGTGAAGTATCTGGTGATGGGCACCCTAGGCCTGGCCTACCCCACCACCGCCAGCGCCATGGAGTGGGCACTCGATAAAGCCAAGCAGGCCGGCACCAAGATCGTGATTGACCTGAATTGGCGTCCGGTGTTTTGGTCTGATGTGGAGCTAGCGCCGCCCACGATTCACGAGTTCTTGAAAGCCGCCGACCTGCTCAAGCTCTCCCGCGAAGAGACCCTGTGGCTGCTCGATACCGACTCTGCGGCTGAGATTGTGCAACAGTTCCCCCAGTGCGAAGCCGTGCTGCTCACCGACGGGGGCAACGGCAGCACCTGCGCCACCAGGCAGCACAGCGTTTCGCTGCCCGCCTTTGCCGTCGACAGCATTGACACCACCGGGGCTGGGGATGCGTTTCTGGCGGGATTTTTGCACCAGCTCTGTCAGCGGGGCTGGGAGAGCCTGCAAACGGCTGACGCGATCGAGGCGATTCTGCGCTACGCCAGCGCTGTAGGGGCGCTAACGACGCTGAAACCAGGGGCGATCGCCGCCCAGCCCACCCCCCAGGCGGTGGATACCTTTTTGCACCAGCCCAACTCCTGAGGGCAAATGCGATCGCCCCTCAACCTGCATTATTCACAACGTTAAGGAAATGCCCGTCATTCCCGTGGAAACGGGAATCTATACAACGCAACCTACTCCCAGGTGGATTTCCGCCTACGCGGAAATGACAGCCTTCAAGGTCTGTTCTCGTAAATAATTCGGGTCAAGCCAGCTCCAGCCCAATCTCAAATCGGCCTGCGTAGCCCTCCCCATCCTGAGTTACCGGCAGCATCAGCTGCTCGCCGCCGTTACGAAAGATGCCGTCGTTTGGGTTGCTGGTGGTGCGCTGGCTGCGATCGCTGTAGGGGGCCTGGGCGTAGATGCGATCGCTCAGAGCATCGTCAAAGTAAAGCTGCGAGGTGAACTCGTAGCCCTGGCTGGCAGCGGTATTGCCGCGAATTTTGAAGTGGATGTGCACGGTTTGGCATCAACAGCATCCATTGGGCCAAAGCAAAATGACGCTTTACCCCGGCCTAGCATTACAGCGTTGTCATCTATTGCTGCAAAAAGCGTCTACAGAACTGCCAAAGCTGCTGCTCGACCGTTAC
>JBARVK010000746.1:0-3822 GCA_049646225.1 Nodosilinea sp. | reverse complement strand
CGCCCAGGTTTTTGGTGCCTTCAAAGTCAACCTGGTAGGGGCCAGTGGGGTCAAAGCCGGGGCGAGCCCCGGTAGCCGAGAGCAGTACTGTGCAGCCTGCGTTGGTCGCAGACCGGTCTTGGGCCATCGCTCGCCGAATGCTGTCTTTGTCGGTTACGTCGCCCTCCATGAGGGTAACCTCAATGGGCAACGCATCACGGGCCGCAGCGGCATCGCGAACAAAGGCGACAACGGGCACGCCGCGACTCACCAGCTGCTTGACAATTCTAGAGCCCGTCGCCCCGGTGGCCCCTGCAACAAATGCTTTCACCGCGCCGTCTCCCTATGGGTAACTCGCCTGATTCTACGGAATGGTCGCTGAAAAAGAAACTAGCCCTAGGGATGGTGACATGAAATCGTGATGGTCTTGACAGTTCTGAAGGGCACACTTGAGATACTAAAGCCTTACGATGGGTGAAAGCTTTGGCGCAATTAACCCTCTTTAAAATCTAAATGTTGTTTAAGCAAGTGGTTGCACAGTGACTCTGGAATCCACACCGTCTACGCCCAATGCCAACGCCCTGCCGTTGATTTCAGCACCGGGCAAAACTTGGACCGAGCATGAGACGGCCAACAGCTTACCCCTAGAGGGGGCTGGCGAACCAGCCTCCCTACCCGCAGCCGGAGCCCCCCTGCTGCTGGAAGGCTGCTACGCGGGCAAAATGGACATGGCTGCCGATATCGACACGGTAGGTCGCTATCTAAATAGCCATCGAGGCTGGTTTACCCGCTGCGCCCAGCCCATGCAGGTTGAGTCTATTTCTGACCATGGCTACGCGCTGGTGGTGGGTCACTTTTCGGTGCTGGGCTACGAGGTCGAGCCTAAAGTTGGGCTGTATCTGTCGCCCCTCGACCACCAGATCTACCGCATTGACACTATGCCGGTGCCGGGCTACGTACCGCCGGGCTACGATGTCGATTTTCACGCCGTGATGCGGCTGCGGGAACTGTCCCGAGCGGTGCCGCCGGGCTCAGCCCTCACCCAGGTCGACTGGGACCTTAGCCTAGCGGTCGAAATTCACATGCCTCGCCTGCTAAACTCGGTACCGCGATCGCTGCTCAAAACATCGGGCGATCGCCTGCTCAACCAGGTCGTGCGCCAGGTTTCTAAGCGGCTCACCCGCAAAGTGCAGGACGACTTTCACCATAGCCACAGCTTGCCCCTGCCCGAGAGCTACCGGGGCCACTACTTTTGGTCTAACTGGGGCAAGCGATCGGGCGGCGGGCCTGGGCCGCACTAGATAGGCTTCGGTATTCATCCCGAGCGCAGCTAGCAGCGGGCTCTGTTTCGCGCTAGCGGAGACTCAACTGGTTATGCACCAGACCTGGATTCTCACCATTCAGCCTGACCAACCGCCAGTTCTAACTGCCCTGGAGATCGGACAGCAGCCGCTGCACAATTTTCATGCCGGTAAAGGCCTGCCAGCTAAACAGCCCCACCAGCACAATATTGAGGCTGATATGGGTGAGCCGGGCCGTTTCGTTGCCCTTTTGCATAAAGGGCACCAGCGCCGCCGAGCTGGCAATCAGCGTGGCCATACCCAGGCCCACCAGCAGGTGAGGCCCCACAAACAACTTGCCCGCTTCTAGGTAAGTGACCCCCATGGCACTCACGGTGCTGATCACCATGAAGGCCAGCAGAGCAGAGCCCACCTTATGGTGCTTGAGGGCAAACTTGCCTTTAATCAACTCTTTGCGGGTTTCAGGGTCGGCCAGGCGAGTGCGGCGAGCCTGAATGCCCAAGTAAAGGGCGTAGAGGGTGGTCGCCAGCAGCAGCCACATGATGATGGGGTGAACAAAGTTAAGCCAGGGTTGGAACGTTTCTAAGGTCATGGGTTTTCGTTATTACAGGTTCCGGCGTTACATTTATTTAACAAAATTATAGGAGCACAGTTTCTGGCTTGGCAAAGCTTTGGTCAGAATAAAAAGGATGAGAAGGGGAACCTGCGCACTGTCTACGCGTCGTGCAAGTATTGCCCCCTGGGCGCTGCCGCCGCGACTTGATCACCGGGAGCATGCCCTATTGCCCCACTAATTATCTCCATAATCTTTAGATCAGCAGTTGCAGGGAGAGTATCATGCGGCGACCACAGCGTTTTTTTGCGGCTTTGCTAGCCAGTTTATTCGGGGCCGTGCTGCTGAGTCAGGGGCTGGGGCTACGTCCCGGTTTAGCGGCTGATTCTGAGGTGCAGGCAGGAGACATCGCGGCTACCCTTTTGGCCAACACCGAAGACGCGCTGCGGGTTGACCCAGCCTCGCTACCAGACCACACTCTGCCCACGCCTACGCCAGAGCCGCCCGACGGCACCCTCAAGTTGCCGTTGCCGCCCAAGGAACCGGACCTTCCTGAGGTTGGGCCTGAGGCCGATGCTGAAGCCGTTCCGGATGCTGCTGAGCTGGATGCCGATTCAATCGTAGGCCGAGCGCTTCTGTTGTCGGGGCTTTCGCCGGAGCAGGCTAAACGCAGCGAAGTGCTGATGCAGGCCGATCGCCTCTACCTAGCAGGCGATCGCGCCGATGCTGAGCTGCTCTACCGGGCCGCTAAAGATCCAACGTGGCTAGCTGAAACGGGGACAGATGAAGCGATCGTGCCTCTCACCGACCCCTCCGAGTTGCCTCCGGCTGGACAGGTCTACTGGCGCGAGGCCCAGGTCGGGGCCGACTCCGAGTTTCCCAATCGGGTGCTGGTGCCGCTGGAGCTATTGGTCAAAAACTACCCCGAATTTTTGCCGGGGCAGGCCCTCTATGCCCGCTACCTGGTGCAAAATGATCGCGCCGACGAGGCGGAAGGGGTGCTGGAGGCGGCGATCGCCCGCTACCCCTTCAACCCCGACCTGCTCAAGGCCCAGGTCGATGTGCAAATGGCCCGCCAGCAGTGGATTGAAGCCGCTATTACGGCCAACCAGTTTGCCATTCTCAACCCCGAGCATGTCGAGGCCCAGGCCATGAGCGCCCTGGCGCGGCAAAACCTCGATCGCTTTCGCGGCGAGATGAATCAAACCCTGACCCGTAACCTGGTGTCAAACATCATCACCGGGGCGGCGGGGTACATTCTCACTGGCGGACTGCTGGGGCCGTTTAGCGCCATCAATTCGGGCGTTTTGATGATGCAGGGCGAAAGCGGGCTGGGCAACCAGGTGGCCGAGCAGGTCAAGCGTCAGCTGCCGATTGTAGAGGATCCTGAAATTCAAGCCTACGTCAACGATATGGGCCAGCGGCTAGCGGCGCTGGCGGGGCGCGACGAGTTTGACTACAGCTTTGAGGTGATTATGGATGACAGCCTCAACGCCTTTGCCCTGCCCGGCGGCAAAGTGTTTATCAACGCCGGAGCCCTGATCAAAAGCCATTCCGAAGCCGAACTGGCCGGGCTCTTGGCTCATGAAATCTCCCATGCGGTGCTCTCCCACGGCTTTCAGATGGTGACCCAGGGCAACCTCACCGCTAGCCTGGCCTCGTTTATCCCCATTCCTGAGGTGGCTAACATTGCCGCTGGTCTGGCGGTGTCGAGCTACTCCCGCGATATGGAGCGCCAGTCTGACATTCTGGGCACCAAGCTGCTGGCCAACAGCCGCTACGCTGCCGACGGCCTGCACAACCTGATGATCACCCTTGAAGACGAGTACGGGAACCGGGGAATTAGCTGGTTTGCGTCGCACCCCAATCCGGGCGATCGCGTCAGCTACCTGAGGCAGCTGATTGACCAGGGTGGCTTTGACCGCTATGCCTACGAAGGGGTCGAAACCCACCTCAAAATGCGCCACAAAATGAAGCAGCTGATTATCC
>JBARVK010000745.1:0-4772 GCA_049646225.1 Nodosilinea sp. | reverse complement strand
ATCGACACCCCCGGTCACGCCGACTTTGGGGGCGAGGTTGAGCGCGTGCTGGGCATGGTTGACGGCTGTATCTTGATCGTCGATGCCAATGAAGGCCCCATGCCCCAGACCCGCTTTGTGCTCAAGAAAGCGCTGGAGAAGGGCCTGCGCCCCATTGTGGTGGTGAATAAAATCGATCGCCCCCAGGCCGAGCCCCACGGTGCGGTAGACAAGGTGCTCGACCTCTTCATTGAGCTGGGTGCCGATGACGATCAGTGCGATTTTCCTTACCTGTTTGCCTCGGGGCTGGCGGGCTACGCCAAAACTAAGCTCGAAGATGAAGGCCTCGATATGAAGCCTATGTTCGAGTCGATTCTCGACCATGTCCCGCCCCCGGTCGGCGATGCCGAGAAACCGCTGCAGATTCAGGTCACCACCCTCGACTACTCCGACTATCTGGGCCGCATTGTAATCGGCAAAATTCACAATGGGGTGATCAACGCTGGTCAGCAGGCAGCCCTGTTCAAAGAAGATGGCAGTATGGTGAAGTCGAAAATCTCTAAGCTGCTGGGGTTTGAAGGCCTAAGCAGGATCGAGATTGAGCAGGCCTCAGCCGGCAACATTGTGGCGGTGGCGGGTTTTGCCGATGCCAACATTGGCGAAACCATTACCTGCCCCACCAACCCCCAGGCGCTGCCGCTGATCAAGGTAGACGAGCCCACGCTGCAGATGACCTTTGTCGTTAACGATTCGCCCTTTGCGGGTCAGGAAGGCAGCTTTGTCACCTCGCGGCAGCTGCGCGATCGCCTCATGCGCGAGCTTGAGACCAACGTAGCGCTGCGGGTTGAACCGACCGACTCCCCCGATCGCTTTGCGGTGTCGGGCCGGGGTGAGCTGCACCTGGGCATTTTGATTGAAACCATGCGCCGCGAGGGCTACGAGTTTCAGGTCTCGCAGCCCCAGGTGATCTATCGCGAAGTCAACGGTCAGCCCTGCGAGCCCTACGAACTGCTGGTGCTCGACGTGCCCGAAGACGGCGTGGGCGGCTGTATGGAGCGCATTGGCCAGCGCCGGGGCGAACTTCAAGATATGCGAATTATGGGCGATGGCCGCGCCACCCTAGAATTTGTCATTCCGGCCCGGGGCTTGGTTGGCTTTCGCGGCGAGTTCATGCGCCTGACCCGGGGTGAAGGCATCATGAACCACAGCTTCCTAGACTATCGCCCCCTTGGTGGCGATATTGAGGCTCGCCGCAACGGGGTGTTGATTGCCTTTGAGGAAGGGGTAGCTACCTTCTACGCCTTGAAGAATGCTGAAGACCGCGGCGTATTCTTCATTACCCCTGGTACCAAGGTGTACAGAGGCATGATCGTGGGTGAGCACAATCGCAACCAGGATCTCGAACTCAATATTTGTAAAACCAAACAGCTGACCAACCACCGAGCCGCCAGCGGCGACGAGCTAGTGCAGCTGCAAAGCCCCATCGATATGAGCCTGGAGCGGGCTCTGGAGTACATCGGCCCCGATGAACTGGTGGAAATTACCCCTGAGTCGATTCGGCTGCGCAAGCTCTCTAAAAAGCTAGTCAAGCGTTAGGCCAGCTTAGGCTAGCCGGTTTAGGCTAGTTCATTAGGGTGGCATGGCTCTACTGGCCGTGCCACCCTTTTTTCGGGCGTATCGCTTGGGCTTGGCTTGGGTATGCTCTGCTATAGCTATAGCTAGATCGGTGAGGACAGTCTGCAGCTCCCCTAGTTGCCGCCCCTAGCCGTGATGAGTGTCCTACGCGCAGTGGCCAGCGCTATCGATAGGAGAAGGCAGCGGGATGAAATTTGCGGCACGCTTGACCAACTGGCTAGAACAGCGCTGGGTGAATCCAGCCTACGTGGGCTGGGTGCTTTTGGGCCTGGCGCTGTTCTTTTTTGCGGCCGCGACCAATACTTTGGCGGGCTGGCTCTACGTGATCAGCGGCGTGATGCTGGCGCTGCTGCTGGTGGCGGCGCTGCTGCCTCCGCGCAACTTGCAGGGGCTAGTCGTGACGCGATCGCCCATTCAGCCCGTCAGCGCTGCTGTTCCTCTGACGATCGAGCTTCAGGTTCGCAACCCGCAGCGGCAGGCGAAGGGGCTCTTTCAGGTGATCGATCCGTTACCCAAAAGTCTCGGAGCAGTCCAGGTGACGGCAATTAGCAATCTTCTTCCGGGGCAGACCTACACCTGGCGCTATCAGATCCCTACCCAGCGGCGGGGCATCTACCGCTGGCCCCAGGCGGACCTGCGAACGGCGGCACCCCTGGGGCTGTTTTGGTGCCGCCGTTCGACCGCAGCGCCCGCAGCGGCGGTGATCTACCCCCAGGTGTTGCCCCTCAAGCGCTGCCCCTTGCTCGATACCATTGGCCCCCGCAGTGGCCAGCACTGGCGCTATAACCCGCTAGCCCAGGCCGATACCCAAGGGGTAACGCGATCGCTACGCCCCTACCGCTGGGGCGACCCGACCCGGCTGATTCACTGGCGCACCAGTGCCCGCTACGGCGAACTCCGGGTGCGAGAACTCGAAACCATGACCGCTAGCCGCGAAGTCGTCATTGGCATCAACACCACCGCCGGTTGGGACGAAGCCAGCTTTGAGCAAGCGGTGGTAGCTGCCGCCTCGCTATATGCCTACGCCCTCAAGCAAGGGTTTACCGCTGCGCTGTGGCTGCCCGACTTGGCCTCTCAAGATAATTTACTGCGAGAGAGCAATCGCGTCATGCGTGCCTTAGCTGGGGTAAACCCGCTCCCAGCGCCGCAGAGAACCTTGGCTTTCCCCCAAAGCGCCATGATCTGGTTAACCTCAGCCGGAACCCCGATGGCTACCCTTTCGGTGGGTAGTCGTCAGGTGTTGTGGGGCAATGGTTCAGGAGCGATTTCTCAGTCAGGAGGCCCCGACAGGCTATACATTGACCCCAAGGAACCGCTAGAAGTCCAGCTTCAAGTGAACGTGGCTTGAACACTTGAACCACCGCAGGGTGGGCAATAACCGCCAGCCTTACTTGAGTGACATTCGCTGTAGGGGATGCCTCAACACCACTGCGATCGCTCAGCCCCTTCCAACCAGTTCCTGCACCAGGAAACCCGACCAGGGCGAGAGGCTATGACAAGGCAAAAAAAAAGGAGAGCTCAAAATAGCTCTCCCTACCATCAGGGTGCATCTGTTTACCATGTTAACCCAAGAAAGGGATGGGGGGTAAGACCCCCTCATTGAATTTTTCAATGGTTTTGACTGGCATCATGAGTTTAGCTTTTGGCTAAGAAGCTGATTGCTTAACTTCGGATCAACCCGACCACCGCTGCGCTTCATAAGCTGGCCTACAAAGAAGCCCTGTAGTTTTTTCTTGCCCCCTCGATAGGCTTCTAGCTCGTCAGGATGAGCTAGAAGCACCTCGTCAATCATGGCCTCGATTTGGGCCGGGTCGGAAATTTGGCTGAGCCCCCGCTCTTCCACTAGAGCTTTGGGCGATCCGCCCTGGGTGAGCAGCTCCGGCAGCAGGTCTTTACCAATTTTATTGCTGATGGTACCGGCCTCGATTAGCTGCACTAGTTCGGCCAGCATCTGGGGCTTGAGCGGCAGATCATCAATGGAGAGTTTTTCGGTATTCAGATAGGCGGCAATATCCTGAGTGATCCAGTTAGAGGTTAGTTTGGCATCAGCTCCAGCAGCCATCGTCGCCTCGAAGTATTCGGTGATGGCGCGCTCGTCGCTGAGTACTCGAGCATCGTAGGGCGACAGGCCAAACTCCTCTTCGTAGCGGGTGCGCTTTTGGGCCGGTAGTTCGGGTAGTTCGGCTAGCCAGCCAGCCTTTTGCTCGACCGATACGACAATCGGGGGCAGGTCAGGTTCAGGGAAGTAGCGATAGTCGCTAGAGCCTTCCTTGACGCGCATGCTCTTGGTACGCTGGCTGCTTTCGTCCCACAGACGGGTCTCTTGAACAATAGTCTCGCCGGCTTCGTTAGCTTTGATTTGGCGCTCGATTTCGTACTCGATCGCTTTTTGAATAGCGCTGAAGGAGTTCATGTTCTTGATCTCCACTTTGGTGCCAAATTCCTCTTGGCCCACTGGCCGTACAGAAATATTGACATCACAGCGTAGGGAACCCTCCTGCATATTGCCGTCGCTGACGCCCAGATAGCGCACAATGCGGCGCAGCTCCTGAGCGTACTCAGCCGCTTCTTGCCCGGTGCGAATGTCGGGCTCTGAGACAATCTCAATCAGCGGCACCCCCGCCCGGTTGTAGTCCACCAGGGAGTAAGTGGAGCCAGCCAGCCTATCGCTGCCCCCATGCACCAGCTTGCCTGCATCTTCTTCCATGTGTAGGCGGGTGATACCGATGCGCTTTCGAGTTGCTTCCTTTGTTTTTTTGTCAATCAGCTCAATTTCTAGCCAGCCGTGCTCAGCGATGGGCAGGTCGTACTGAGAAATTTGATAGTTCTTAGGTAGATCGGGGTAAAAGTACTGCTTGCGATCGAACTTAGAGTAGGGAGCAATCTGGCAGTTGAGGGCCAGCCCCGCCTTGACGGCATACTCTAGCACCCGCTGGTTGAGCACCGGCAGCACTCCTGGCATGCCCACCACAATGGGGTCGATGTAGGTGTTAGGGTCGGCTCCAAACGCGGTAGACGCCGGGGAGAAAATTTTGGTTTCGGTGCACAGCTGACAGTGGGTTTCGAGACCAATAATGGCTTCGTACTGGGTTTTGGCGGGGGCCGCAGTGGTCATAAACTGCTCCAACGGGGAATTTCATTATTTATCTATTGTAGCT
>JBARVK010000744.1:0-12148 GCA_049646225.1 Nodosilinea sp. | reverse complement strand
GTAGGAGAGTATCAACAAACGATAATTGGCCAAGCCAAGCCGGGGGGCTGTGGGTATTGGTTAAGAAAAACGTCACAATCGTAAACCCGAATTTATCCCTGGGAAATCTGAACGTAAGCCACAGGATGGTTGATAGTTTTGCTTGCAGGAAGGTTTGCCATGACGTCTACAGATGAGTTTACGATCAGAGAAATGACGGTGAGTCGGCAGTCTCCAGGAGAAGAACGCCAGGCGGCTCTGCACCAGATTTATACTCAGGTTCTAGAACGACAACCCTATGCATTTGAGCGTAAGCAGCTAGCTAAGTTTGAGGCAGAATTCTTAAAAAATAAAATTGGTGTCAAGCGCTTCCTGCGCGAACTGGGCCATTCCGAGGTCTATCTCAACGAGTTTTACTACAATTCCTCAAACACTAAATTCATTGAACTGTGCTTCAAGCACTTTATTGGTCGAGCCCCCAGTGACCAGGCCGAAATGCGCCGATACTGCGATATTTTGATGCGCCAGGGTGTCAAAGCGATGATCACTGCCCTGCTCGATTCTGAAGATTACCTGCGGCATTTTGGCTGCTTTACGGTACCCCACGCCTGGGCCGAGGTCAGCTACCCTTCGCCCAGAACCTTCTGGGAAACCGAAGTTTTGCTCCATGAGCTGCACGGCAGACGGGGCTGGATTGTACCCACTATGGTTTGGCACGACCTGCACCTCAACTGCGATGGCGGCAGCTGTAGCCTGCCTGGTGCTTCGGCACCCAGCGCCGCCTCAACGGCTAATGCCGGCCCCAATGCCGACCTGAGTACGCTACATCAGGTGCTAAGTACCGTAGGAAAGCAGGATTTGGAGACCTTTGCCTCCACCCTGTCCAGCGCAGAGCGCGACAAGCTGCGTCACCTGCTGATGCAGCCTGCCCGCTAGTTGTTGGAAATTAAAGTTGTGGCAAGGCTCTAGGGGTTGTCATTAAGTCACTGCTGATGGCCCAAGCAGAAACGGTTACAGCCCCTAGTACTCGACGGCTGACATATACCTGCCGGTCTAGCTCGCTTGGCTCCCTCGCTCGCCTGCTCTCTAGCGTTCAGGAACAGTCCCTGAACTAGGGAACCAGGCGAGCAAACTTTTTCTTGCCAACCTGCACTACTTTGCCTGCTAGCTCGCTGGGGTCGGCAAATTCCTGGTTGGGGTCGGTCATCTTTTCGCCATCGAGCCTGACGGCCCCCCCCTGAATTTGGCGACGGGCCTCACTGCTGCTGGCGCACAGGTTGGTTGCCCCTACCAGGTAAAACAGCTTGGCCGGGAAGTTGACCCCCGTCAGGGAAAATTCGGGTACCCCCGCCGCCGGTTCGCCGCTGCCCTGGACCAGGCTAATGGCGGCCTGCTGGGCCTGCTGGGCGGCCGCCTCGCCGTGGAACTGGCGGGTGACCTCTAAGGCCAGCAGCTTTTGGCGATCGCGCGGATTTTCGGGCAGAGTACTGAGATCGAAGGGGGTCAGTAGCTCAAAATAGTCGCCAATCAAGGCGTCAGGGACTTTTTCGAGCTTGGAGTACATGCTCAGCGGGTCTTCCTGTAGCCCCACGTAATTGCCCAGGGACTTCGACATTTTTTGGCTGCCGTCGGTGCCCAGCAGCAGGGGCAGCAGCAGGCCAAACTGCGGTTTGAGGCCAAAGTGCCGCTGTAGGTCACGACCGACGGCGATGTTGAATTTTTGGTCGGTGCCGCCCAGCTCTACGTCAGACTGCACGGCCACTGAGTCGTAGCCCTGCATGAGCGGGTAGAGAAACTCGTGGAGAAACACCGGATCGCCTTTGCCATAACGCTCGGAGAAGCCTTCTTTGGCCAGCATTTGGCCCACGGTCATGGTGCTGAGCAGAGCCAAAATTTTGCTTAAATCGAGGCCTGCTAGCCACTCCGAGTTGTAGCGTACCTCTAGTCGTCCAGGGGTATCAAAGTCGAGAATGGGGCGCACCTGGTCGAGGTAGGTTTTGGCATTGGTCTCGACGTCGGCCTCGGTGAGCTGGCGGCGCACCTCTGATTTGCCGGTGGGGTCACCAATGCGGGCAGTAAAGTCGCCAATGATGAGCACAGCGGTATGGCCAGCGTCCTGAAAGGCGCGCAGCTTGCGCACGGGAATGCTGTGCCCCAGGTGAATTTCGGCCCCGGTGGGGTCAATGCCCAGCTTGACTCGCAGGGGGCGATCGCTCTTGAGCAGACGCTGCACCAAATTTTGGTCAGGGTCGCTGGAGTCGGGCTGGTCGGGAAAGACTTCGGTAATGCCCCGGTAAATACGCTCAAACTGCGTCGGGCGATCGCTGGAATTGGCCTGGGGCATGGGACTAAGAACGTGGCTAGGGGGTAGGCAGGGCAGACAGTGAACCAGGGCCACAACGGCAGGGCCGAGTCGATTGATTAGACTGTAAACACTGGAGACAGGTTCACTTGTCTAGACGGTCATTATAATGGCCTAACCGTCCCTTCCCACCCCGCATCTACTCGTTCAGAAACAGTCCGCTCAAACAGCAGCGTCTAGACTCTACCCATCACCTAGCCTCGTCGTCTTTAAGAGCCTTTAAGAGCAACGTGTCATCCAACACCCTTCGTCACAAAAGCCGATCTCAGCCTCAGCCCCTGCGCCGAGCGCCCAACGTACTCAAGTATGTCCAAGATGTGGGGCAGGTGGCTGCAGCGACGTTGCTGGGCACCACCATGATTGCCAGTTCGGTGCTGGCCGGCGGGCTGGTGGGTCTGGCCATTAGCTTTCGCAATCTGCCTGACGTGCGGGTACTGCGCAACTACGTACCCAGCGAAACTAGCTACGTTTACGATATCAATGGCACCCTGCTCTACAGCCTGCACGATGAGGCCAACCGCGAGGTCGTCGATCTCGATGAGATATCGCCCCATCTGAAGCGGGCCTTGCTGGCGGTAGAAGACAGTTACTTTTACTCCCACAACGGCATTAACCCCAGCAGCGTAGGCCGGGCCGTGCTGGCCAACGTAGCGGCTGGCGGTGCGGTTGAGGGCGGCTCGACCATCACCATGCAGCTGGTAAAAAACTTATTTTTGACCCCTGAACGGGCCATTAGCCGCAAGGTGGCCGAGGCGGTGCTGGCCCTGCGCCTGGAGCAGATCTTCAGCAAAGACGAAATTCTGGAGATGTACCTCAACCAGGTGTATTGGGGGCACAACAACTACGGAGCCGAAACGGCCTCTCAAAGCTATTTCAACAAATCGGCTAGAGATTTGACCCTGCCCGAGGCGGCCATGATTGCGGGGCTAATTCAGGCCCCAGAAAGCTATAGCCCCTTTAACAACTACCAGGCTACCAAGCAGCGCCAGGCGGTTGTGCTTAACCGGATGCGCCAGCTGGACTGGATTTCGCCTGAAGAAGAGGTGGCCGCCCGCGATGCGCCCCTGCTGGTCGGCGAGATTAAGTCGTTTCGCAGCAGCATCTCTCCCTACGTGACCGAGGCAGCGGTGCAGGAGCTCAAACAGCGCTTCGGCAACGAGGCGGTGGTGAAAGGCGGTATGCGCGTCCAGACCACCGTGGATTTGGGCATGCAGCAAATGGCCGAGGAAACGGTTCAGCGGCACAACGCTCGCATTCGTCACATCGCCGATCAGATGGCGCTGGTGGCCATTGACCCCCGCACTCACTTTGTCAAAGCGATGGTGGGTGGGGTTGACTATCAGCAGAGTCAGTTTAACCGGGCCATTCAGGCCTACCGCCAGCCGGGGTCGGCCTTTAAGCCGTTTGTGTACTACACCGCCTTTGCCACGGGCCGCTATACCCCGGCTAGCTCCATTGCCGATACTCCGGTGAGCTATCCC
Source organism: Nodosilinea sp. (assembly GCA_049646225.1). GTDB lineage: Bacteria > Cyanobacteriota > Cyanobacteriia > Phormidesmidales > Phormidesmidaceae > Nodosilinea. The sequence goes on along the minus strand of JBARVK010000744.1, from coordinate 8,326 downwards.
GACGGCTATCGCTACTACAGCCCTAAAAACTATGACGGCAGTTTTATGGGCAATATTCCCATTCGCACCGCTCTGGAGATGTCGCGCAACGTACCGGCGGTCAAGCTGGGGCAGGCGGTTGGGGTGAATCAAATTATTGAGCTATGCCGCACCCTGGGGATTACCAGCCCCATGCAGCCAGTGACTTCGCTACCGCTAGGGGCGGTCGATTTGACCCCAATGGAAATGGCTGGTGCCTACGCCACCTTTGCCAGCAACGGTTGGTACTCTGAACCGACGTTTATCGTTCGGGTGAGCGATAGCAGCGGCAACGTGCTGCTCGACAACACCCCCCAGCCCCAGCTGGTGCTCGACCCCTGGGCAGCGGCTTCGCTTACCGATGTGCTGCAGGGGGTGATTGCCCGAGGCACGGGTACAGCCGCCCAGATTGGCCGACCCGCCGCTGGTAAAACGGGTACAACCGACTCGCAGCGCGACGTGTGGTTTGTCGGCTATGTGCCCCAGCTCTCAACGGCGGTGTGGATTGGCAACGACAACTACGCGCCGATGCGATCGGGTGCGACCGGGGGAACCTACGCCGCACCCGTGTGGAAAGATTTTATGCAGCGGGCTTTGGTCAATGTGCCGGTCGAAAACTTCAAGCGACCCTCGGAATTTGTGCAGCCTTAAAGACTTGCTTCGTCGATCTGGGCCAGGACGCGATCGCGAAATTCTGGATCGCTGTTGGCTAGCCCCAGCAGTTCCCAGTAGGCGGTCAGAGTGAGCCCATTGGCCTGAATTAGATCCAGCGCTGCCGCCTGAATTTCCTGCTGCATTTGGCTCGATTCAGTGTCGGTTTCAGCCCGCTGGAGGCTCAGCTCGCGCGACTCGATCAGCTTGACGACATCGATATAGGCTTTGACAAAGCGACTGACCGTTTCGGAGGGAATGTCGTTGGCATCTGGAGCGACGGTCACCATCCCTGGGGCAGGATCATCAACGGTGGTGACCACCGGGGCCGCTGCTGCGGGAAGGCCATCGCCGAGGAGCAGCAGCGCTATCAAGCTGAGCCCAAGCCAGCTTAGTCGGTACCGCCACTGCCACCGCACTGCCCTTGACAGCCCGATTAAATGCCTACGAATAGCGGTAGTCATCCAGCGATAACCCATTGCCCCAACGTCTAGAACGCCTTCTAGAAGCCTACCCGAAACCAGATCGCCTATAGTATTACTAGACATAAGCATAAATACATAACGACAGAGGGAACAGACCGCCATGGCAAGCGATGAGACGTCTTCGGTGCCCGGCCAGGGAAGCCTTTCTGACCGAGAACTCCAGATTGTGGAGCTAGTGGCATCGGGGCTAACCAATCAGGAAATTTCTGAAAAGCTAGAAATTAGCAAGCGTACTGTCGACAACCATATCAGCAACATTTTGACGAAAACGGCGACGGGCAATCGGGTGGCCCTGTTTCGCTGGGCGCTGCAGTCGGGCAAGGTCTGTATTGATGAGGTCAACTGCTGTATGCTGCCCGAGGTCAAGGTCGAAAGTCAGGAGGCTTAGGGCAGGCTCACCACAGGCTATGATGGGAATCCTGTACTGCCCACCAAGAGCGCCTGTTCAGCCATGGAGCCGATTCAATCTTTGCCCGGAACCGAAGATATTTTGCCCAGGGCGCAGCTTGTGGGCCAAGACCTCAAGGTGGCCGATATTCGCACTTGGCAGCGGGTTGAGGCGGCGGCGCGAGATATTTTAGGCCGGGCGGCCTACCGCGAAATTCGGACTCCCACCTTTGAGGCCACCGCGCTGTTTGAGCGGGGCATAGGCGAAGCCACCGATGTGGTGGGTAAGGAGATGTACAGCTTTAAAGACAAGGGCGATCGCAGCTGTACCCTGCGCCCCGAAGGTACTGCCGGGGTGGTGCGGGCCTACGTGCAGCACAGCCTCTACGCCCAGGGGGGCGTGCAGCGGCTCTGGTACACCGGCCCCATGTTTCGCTATGAGCGGCCCCAAAAGGGTCGCCAGCGGCAGTTTCACCAGATTGGTGTCGAGGTGTTGGGCAGCGCCGACCCCCGCGCCGATGTCGAGGTGATTGCCCTGGCTACCGATATTTTGCAGGCTCTGGGGTTAACGAACCTGACCTTTTATCTCAACTCGGTGGGCGATCGCGACGATCGGGCTCGCTACCGCGACGCCCTGGTGGGCTACCTCACCCCCTACGCCGCCGATTTGGATGACGATTCGCGCGATCGCCTCAGCCGCAACCCCCTGCGCATTCTAGACAGCAAAGACGAAAAGACCCAGGCCATCACCGCTGATGCACCCAGCATTTTGGACTACCTCGGGCCTGACTCAAAGCGCCACTTCGACCAGGTGCTGGCTCAGCTCACCGGTCTGGGCATTCCCTTTGAGCTCAACCCGCGCCTGGTGCGGGGCCTCGACTACTACACCCACACCGCCTTTGAAATTCAGTCCCAAGATTTGGGGGCCCAGGCGACCGTGTGCGGCGGCGGACGCTACGACGGCCTGGTGGAAGAACTGGGCGGCCCGGCAACGCCCGCCGTGGGCTGGGCGATCGGTCTGGAGCGCCTCACCCTGCTGCTCGAAACCCTCCAGCAGGCCACAACCGCAGCCCCTGACCTCTACCTGGTATCGCGGGGCGATCAGGCCGAGGTCAATGCCCTACAGCTGGCCCAAAAATTGCGCCACTGGGGGCTGGCCGTTGAGCTTGACCTTAGCGGCTCGGCCTTTGGCAAGCAGTTTAAGCGGGCCGATCGCAGCGGTGCGGCCGCCTGCCTAATTGTGGGCGACGACGAAGCGGCCCAGGGCACCGTACAGATCAAATGGCTGGCCTCGGGTGAGCAAACCAGCCTGTCGCAAGCTGTGCTGCTCAGCGATATGGACGGATTCTCACAGCAAATTCAGAGCGTTCGCCTTCAGGCGACCTAAGCACCTCTAGCTTCTCCGGCGCAAGAGTGCCGATCGTCAACCCCAGCGCTCAATACTGGGGCGACCCCAGCGCCAGTGTTCTCATAAAGCCGACGCCTGCTGACCGATCGCCCTTGGAGGCGTTCATTTAGTGGTGCCGGATGGAGGCATGAATCTGGGTAGGGGCAAACGGCTGTTTGCCCTACGAGAGTCGTTGAAGGGGCAACGTTATAGCTGTTTTGAGCAACCCCGTTCACCTCATCCCTGAGAATGCGTGGGTTCCCCTCGCGCGGGAGACCCCAGGCGCTAAAATTTTCGTTACAATCATTCACACTGATCGAATATTTTCCCCTCACAATTAATTTATTTGCTGGTTGTATGCCTGACACCATCACGAAACTGGCTTACCAAGCCTTTCAACAGGGCAAAAGCTATTTTGGGCTGGCCCACAAGACCGTTAGCACCCAGGTTATGCAGGCGGTTAATCCGCCCAAACATATTCAAACCACGCCCTTAGATATCAAGTCGCTGCAGCTGCTGCAGCAGCGCATGAATGCCTTGCTTGAGCGCGACTGGCAGGATGCTGAGGCGGGCGTCTATCCCAAAGACCTGCTGTTTGACAATCCCTGGGACGATTTCTTCCGGTTCTATCCGCTGATGTGCCTAGACCTGCCCAACATCTGGGATCGGCTCAACAAGCGTGATTACCACACCTTCACCGACGACATTGACACTGCGGGCTATCCCAAATACTACCTGCAAAATTTCCACCACCAGACCAACGGCTACCTGAGTGACCTATCGGCTGACCTGTACGACCTCCAGGTAGAAATTCTGTTCAACGGCACCGCTGACCCGATGCGCCGGCGCATTCTTGCCCCCCTCAAGCAAGGTTTGGCGGCAGCCGGTGTAACCGAAGCGGCCAAAGTGCTGGATGTGGCCTGTGGCACCGGACGCACCCTGAGCATGGTGCGAGATACGCTGCCTAAAGCCTCGCTCTACGGGGTTGACCTGTCGCCTACCTACTTGCGAAAGGCAAACGAAAACTTAACCGCCAAGCCTGGCGTGTTGCCCCAGCTGATTCAGGCTAACGGCGAGAGCCTGCCCTTTGTAGATAACTACTTTGACGGGGTGGTTAGCGTTTTCTTGTTCCACGAGCTACCGGCAGCGGCTCGGCAGAACGTGATTAACGAAATGTATCGGGTGGTCAAGCCTGGCGGTACCGTGGTGCTGTGCGACTCGATTCAGCGGCTCGATTCCCCTGAGTTTGAGTCGGCGATGGAAAACTTCCCGGCGATGTTCCATGAGCCCTACTACCGTCACTACACCACCGACGACCTCAACCTGCGCTTGAGTGATGTGGGCTTTGAGGATATTAGCAATCAGGTCCACTTTATGAGCAAATACTGGGGAGCCCGCAAGCCATCTGCCGCCTGAGTGACTAGCTCGCAGTACTAAAAGTCAACCGCCTCCGGTATATTGCCGGGGGCAATCGCTTAAGTCGTCTTTAAAGAATTTTCCACACATAGAGCACCGAATCCTCTTCTGACGGCTCCAGTTTCAGGGTCTGGTCGGGTAGCCAGTCGCCCATGTCAAACATGTGCGAGACGATCCGGCTACCGGGTTTGAGCTGGGTTTGCAGGCGCGATCGCAGTCGCAGATTCAGGTGGGGCAGCAGGTAGATCATCACAACTGTGGCGCGGTGTAGATCGGCCTCAAACAAGTTGCCCTGGAGAAACGAGAGGCGATGATCGACCTTAGCCTGACGGGCGCAGGTGCGGGCCGCCTCTAAGAGGGCTGGATCTACGTCAATGCCGACCCCCTGTACGCCATGGTCTACAGCCGCCTGAATCAGCAGCCGACCGTCGCCGCAGCCCAGGTCGTAGACCACATCGGTGGGGGTTAGATCAGCCAGCTCTAGCATGGCGGCGATCGCATCGGCGGGGGTGGGCACAAAGCCAATGTCGGGGCGAGGCAGGGCTGACATCAGGCCGACTGGAGCGTAGCCCAGTGAGACTGGATATCTTGAATGGTAAATAGGGCCTTAAAGGGGAGGTTGTGGTCTTGGTAAAGCTCGGCCCCGCCCTGCTGGCGATCGACTAGGGCCAGAATTTGGTTGACCTGGTACCCCGCCCCCTGGAGGCGCTCGACCGCCTTGAGGGCCGACTGGCCAGTGGTCACGACGTCTTCGAGCACCGTTACAGAACTGCCGGCGGGCAGGGTAACGCCCTCAATGTAGGCGCGGGTGCCGTGGCCTTTGGCCTCCTTCCGAATAATTAGCGGAAACAGGGGGCGATCGTCATAGAGCGCTACCAGGCTGACGGCGGTGACCAACGGGTCGGCCCCCAGGGTAAGCCCCGCTACAGCGGCCGTGTCTGGCGAGATTAAATCGACCAGCAGGCGACTCACCATCAGCGAGCCCTGGGGATGCAAAGTGACCAGCTTGCCGTTGATGTAGTAAGTGCTGCGCTGCCCCGAGGTGAGCACAAAGTCACCCTCTTGGTAGGCTGCCTGGCAAAACAAGTCGAGCAGAGGCGATCGCAGGGCAGTGGTTTCTAGACTCAGCAGATCAGACGCCGAGATGTTCAGCAGTAGCTCATCCATAGGGAGTTAATTCCTCAAAAATGCTCCAGTTTTCTGCGATCGCGCTATAAAGGACATGCACGGGCGATCGGTTCGGCATGGTTTTGTGTAAACTAGGGAGTTTTTGCCCCTAGATCGGCTTCAGAGCATGGGCCAAGAAGCTAGAATCGCACCCCTATTTCCCGCACTACGTTATTGAGTTGAGGAGGCTTGGCCATGGGCATTCAATTAAATCATATTTCTGGTTTAGCGCTGGCAGTGCTAGCTGCGGCGGTTATTGCGCCGGCAGGGCACGCTCAAAATACCGCACCCGAAACGATTCCTGACGCCCTAGAAGACCTGGGTGCCACCTACTCGGGCGACTACTTCCGCAACCGGAGCATTACCGGCCAGGCCAAGCGCATTTTTGGTTTCCCCTTTCCCGAGCGGGGGCTAGAGTGGGATGCCAACGCGATTACCGCCGCCGTAGATGACATTATGCTGCTGCAAAATACCAGCGATCCCACTATCCGAGTGCCCGATTTGGCCAATCCCTACACCAGCAGCCTGCTGACCATGCCCAGCAGCAGCGTTCCCTACGTCGGCTCAGAGTTTATTTTCGAATCGTTTTAGGGTGACAGGGCGCAGGGTGGGTTGAGGCTCCCTAGCATGAGTCTGATCAATCGCCCCATGGCGTTGCTATTCAACACCTACACGGCTGGATTCTCGCCTGCGCTGGAATAACTGAGTAACTGCTGACCGAGCAAGTCCTAAAAAAGCCCTAGTTCAGGAGAGCACATTGGCCTCCTAAACTAGGGCTTTAATGTCACTTCGGCACCAGGGTCGGCTGAACCACTGACCTGACCCTCAGTCGGTGGATGGAGGCTGTGAAAAATCCAGGGTGCAGGAGTTGAACCTGCCTGGGGCGAATTATGAGTTCGCTGCCTAATCCGCTCGGCCAACCCTGGGATGCTACCTAATCGGTAAAGCACTTTCTATTGTAAGGGCAGGTCTAAACCATAATCTTAAATTTTGTTTGAGGCTTAAACTTTATAATTGGGGTAATGTTTAGGCTTAGTCGGTCTAGCGTACTTTCCATCCTCAGGTTATCCACTCTTCCCCTGCCATGAATCCTGCCGTAGCGTTTACGTTGATTTTGCTCTCGCTGATGATTGGTTCTGGGGTGGTCAGCGCGTCGTGGGGATTTACCCTGGGACGACAGGCGCTAACCGGTGTGCGCCAGCCCGAAACCAGGCCCACCAGTGGTTCTCCCGTTGCCCGTGAGGCTGGGGGGACGGGTCATAACAATGTCGTTTTAGTCAACGAAGCTGAAGTATTACAGCAGGTAAAAGCTCGCACCAGCGGCGGCCAGTAGCTTTTAGGCAACTGGGTCATGGGCCTTTTACCCTACGTATTAACCGTTGTTATTCCTGAACAGCTTCCCCCCGCCGCGATCGCATCGCGGCTACTGGCTGTGCTGCTGCTGATTGGTATCAACGCCTTTTTTGTGGCGGCTGAGTTTTCGATGGTGTCGGTGCGGCGATCGCGCATTAGCCAGCTGGTCTCTGAGGGCGACGTGCAGGCCAAGACGGTGCAGCAGCTTCAGCGCAGCCTCGATCGCCTGCTGTCCACCACCCAGCTGGGCATCACCCTATCGAGCCTGGCCCTGGGCTGGGTGGGGGAAGGCACCATGGCCGTCATCCTGGCCTTTTGGATTACCCAAACCCCCTTAAATGAGGCCCAAAGTGAGGCCCTAGCCCACGCCCTGGCGATTCCGATCGCGTTTTTTCTCGTTGCCTACCTGCAAATTGTGCTGGGAGAGCTATGCCCTAAATCGCTCGCGATGCTCTACCCCGAGCAGGTTGCTCGATTTTTAGGTCCCCCCAGCCTCACCATTGCTCGCCTGTTTAATCCATTTATCTGGATTTTGAATCAGTCGACTCGGCTGCTGCTGAGGCTCGTCAACATTCGCTATAGCGATCAGGTTAGCTACAGCCGCCTTACCCCCGAAGAACTCCAGCTGATCATTCGCACCACCGCCGAAACCCCTGGGCTGGAGGCCGAAGAGCGCGAGCTGCTCAACAATGTGTTTGAGTTCCGCGATGTCACCGCCGAAGAAATCATGGTGCCCCGTACCCAGATCCATGCCATTCCCCTGGCCGCTACCTTTGGCGAGCTGATTGAGGTGGTGGCCACCACTGAGCATTCCCGCTATCCGGTGATAGGCAACTCCCTCGACGACATTCAGGGCATGGTCGAGCTGAAACAGTTCTTGCAGCCCCTGGCCCGCCAGCAGATCACGATCGATACCCCCCTGCGGGCCTGGGTCAAACCCGCTCGCTTTGTGCCTGAGCACACTCCCCTGCACGAGCTGCTGGCGACCATGCAGCGGACCGGGCAAGAACTCGTCATCGTCGTCGATGAGTTTGGCGGTACAGCTGGGCTGCTCACCCTCCAAGACCTAACTACCGAAATTATTGGCGATATTCACGAGCCCGACGACCACGAACAGCTGGTGCAGCTGCTCGCCGACCAGTCGTATCGGATCAAGGCCCATACTGATCTCGAAGAGGTCAACGAACTGCTCAACCTGGCTCTGCCCTATGCCGACGATTACCAGACCCTCGGCGGCTTTTTAATCTATCAAATGCAAAAGATTCCCCATACGGGCGATCGCCTGGTGTTTGCCGATCATGAGTGGGTGGTGCTGTCCACCGATGGCCCCCGGCTGAAAGATATTTTGGTGCGATCGCTCGACTCCCTGCTGCCAGAATCTGACTCAGAAACCCCGAGTCCTCTTTCCACCGACTCTGACGAACCGCCTGTTTAGACAGCTCCTAAACTGCCACAGGTAGCT
>JBARVK010000743.1:0-3073 GCA_049646225.1 Nodosilinea sp. | reverse complement strand
CCCCGAACCAGCCCATTACTACTCGGTCTTAAAGGTAGATCGACAGGCGAGTCTGTCAGCCATTAAGCAGGCTTACCGTCAGCTCGCCCGCCAGCTTCACCCCGACCTCAACCCCAACGACGGGGCTGCAGCAGAGCAATTTAAAGCGCTGAATGAAGCCTACGAAGTGCTTTCCGACCCGGCTAAACGCCGTCAGTACGATATAGCTCAGCGCTACGGTGCCAGCTGGCAAAAAGCTAAGCATAACTCGGCTCCCCCCTATCGCAGCAGCAGGCCGAACGACGACTTTGACGATATGGAATTTGGTCGCGCTGGCCGCTTTGAAGACCTGCTGGGCGATCTTCTCGATCGCTACCTGTAATCTATGGTAAAGTTCTCTGGGATGTTCTCTGGGGCAACTATTTGACACCAGATCCTGTCTGTATACCCCCCGGTTTGTGGGGGCATGGCACTGCAATTCCTCCTCTGATACCGAATCCTAACTGTATGCCCCCGGTTTGTAGGGGCGTAGCATGCTACGCCCCTACGAGGTTCCTGATTATGAATCGGAGCTTATCAAATCGGATTTCGTATGAGGTATCGGTTCTGAATCGGGGTTGTGTGGCCCAAATTTGGTAGGAATATTATCCCAAATCCGAGTTATACAGCCCCGATTGCCAGCAGGCGAAACTGTAGGGGCAAATAGCATTTGCCCAGAGGAATCGGGGGTTAGCCAAACAGGATTTAGTATTAGTCCTAGAAGCTGAGGAGCTAAGCATCTGCAGCCGATTAGGCCGAACCGGCTAGCCCCGCAATAGCCTGGATCAATTGCTCAATTTCAAGCGGTTTAGCAATCAGCCTCTGATAGCCGTTGCTTAGAATTTTTTGATAGTCATCGTCCTGGCAGCAGGAGGTGAACGCAAGGGCCGGAACCTGCCCTCCTTTCTCGGCTGGCAGGGCTCGAATCCCCTGGATTAAGGTGTGACCATCGGCCCCAGGCATGCCAATATCGCTGACGAGCAAGTCGGGTTGAAAGGTCTCTAGATTTTCCATGGCTTCCACCGCTGAGTTAGCCGCCAGTACGGTGGCCCCATACTGGGTTAGCAGCGTGGATAGGAGATGTAGGGTATCGAGGTGATCATCCACCAGCAAGACTCGAATATTGTTTAGTGTTGGCGTTGGCCTGGTTGATTCTGTCGAGGGATGAGGATCAGGTGAAGGTTTGAGCACTGGCAGGCTAACTGTAAAAGTAGCGCCTAAGCCTTCTCCAGGGCTGGCGGCGGCGATCGTACCGCCGTGGGCCTCGACCAGGTACCGAACAATGGATAACCCCAACCCCAACCCCCCGTGGTGACGGGTGATCGAAAAATCTTCCTGGCGAAACGCTTCAAACAGCCGGGGAAGAAATTCGGGCTTAATACCTTGGCCGGTGTCTTTCACAACAATATTGACCTGGCGATCGCCCTGGTCGAGCTGTACCTCTACCCGACCCCCTGCGGGCGTAAACTTGATCGCGTTAGAGAGTAAATTCCAAACAATTTGCTGCATTCGGGCGCGATCGCCAACCACCTGAGCGGTGATTGGTGGAGGGGCGAGTGTTGAGCCATCATTGGCCTCAGCTTCTGCTATGACAAAGCACAGAGCGATAGCTTTGGCGGTGGCCGCTGGTTTGACCGTGTCCAGGGTCGAAGCAATGACGGCGTGTAGGTCGAGGGGAGCGGTTTCTAACGTGAGCTTGCCCTGCAAAATTTTCGCAGTGTCTAAAAGATTATCGACTAGCTGCGCCTGTAGGCGGGCATTGCGCTCAATAGTGGATAGCGCCAGGGCCGTTTTCGCCTCGTCTAGCTGACGGGTTTGCAGCAGCTTGGCCCAGCCCAAAATGGAATTGAGCGGTGTTCTCAGTTCGTGGGACAGCACAGCCAAAAACTCGTCTTTTACCCGGCTGACGCGCTCGGCCTCTTCTCGGGCGGCCTGTTCTCGACGCAGTAGCTGTTCTTGCTGGGTTTCTGCTGCTTTGAGCGCACTCAAGTCAAGCACAAAGGCAACGGTTTCTCTCTCGGTTTCGCCCACCTGGCTATAGCCAACCAGCACCGGCACTCGACTACCATCTTTGCGAATGTATTCTTTTTCGTAGGGGGTACAGGCCCCTCTTTGGCGTGATTCAGCAATGCCGTATTCATCTGCCGGTAGCCACTCCGGTGGCGTAATATCAGCCCAGTGAATGCGGCGAGCTGCCAGGTCGTCTCGACTGTAGCCAATTATTCTCAAGAGTTCGTCATTGGCTTCATAGATATAGCCTCGGGCATCGCCGTAGAGAATGCCGACGATGTTGGCATTGACAAAGCTCTGGAGCCTAGACTTGTTGTCGGCAATGACGGTTTCAACCCGCTTATGCTCACTAATATCCACAGTGGAGCTAACCATACGAACCAGCCTGCCCCTGGGAATTGTGAACCAGACAGTACCGCTCTCGCATGTTGATCCAGTGTTGAGATTGCTCACGCGATCGCTGGGCTGGCGCGATCGCTCTAGATACAACAGATCGCACAGCTACCAACCCAACACTAAGGCGCTGCACCGATAAAAAATGGTGCAAGATGCGATCGGGAAGAAATTTGAACTTACTAAATATACGCAAAACAAGCCCAAGCCTACGATAGCTCTTGTACGTTTCCCTAAGAGCTTTAAATTGTAGGGTGGGCTTTGCTGCTTAAAATCCGCCAGAGGATAGACATAATGCTGGCTTGGTCTATGGGGCGACTGGCTGTCTCGGTCCCATAGACCATAGGGCCACGGCATTGCGTTACTCTGTCAAGCTACTTGAGCTAAAGAACTTCTTGGCAAGGGGTTTCCTACTGGTGGGCATGGCCCACCCTGTAGCTGCTGAAATCGCGAGGCTAAAGCCAGCATCTTCCTTTTCAAGAACGTTCTAAAGCCTATTCTTCGCCTTCCTCATTCCCGTCGCTATCGAGTTTAACCAGGCGAATGTGCTTGTACCCAAGCTTGATTTGAAACTCGTCCCCCGTCTTAAGCCCCATCTCTTGGGTATAAGCGGCCCCAATTACAATCTGGCCGTTTTTATGCACTGTAACGC
>JBARVK010000742.1:0-2515 GCA_049646225.1 Nodosilinea sp. | reverse complement strand
GTGCTTCGTTCTCTGTCCTTTAGATATAGCCCCAATGGCCGCTTTAGCTTCGGTAGCGACGACCCCTAGCGATCGCTTTCAGTACACCCCGCCCGCCGCTGCCCAACAGGCCCGCCGCATTCTGGTCAAACCCAATCTCGGCTACCCTGTAGGGCCACCGGCTACCGTCAGCCTGGCGGTACTGGGGGAGGTTCTGCGCGGCCTTCAGGCCCATAGCCCCGAGGCGGAGATCTTAATCGTCGAAGGGGTCTGCTCTAAGGTCGCTTTCGACACCATTATGGCGAAGCTGGGTGTGCATCAGCTGTTAGGCGATCGCGTTCACCTGCTCAACGCCGACGAGCTAGAGCTAGCCGAGTACCCCAACCGTTCCCCCCATCCGGTGCGGTTCAAAACCATGTGGGCACCTAAGCTGCTGCAGGAGGTAGACGGCTGCCTGTCGGTCAGCGCCTTTAAGCGCACCCAGCTGAAGGGCGCACCACTGATTTCGGCTGCTCTCAAAAACCTCTACGGCCTGTTTCCTAGAGCCCGATACAAAGCCCGCAGCGCCAGCTCTCGGGGGCAGCTGCACCGGCCCTCGGTACCGCTGGTTTTGCAGGATGTTTATCACACACTGGGCCCTTACTTCGCCGGGGGCGTGGTGGACTGCACCCAAAAATTTATCAGCCGCGACTGGCAACCCGATCGCGGCGATAGCGTGCCCATCGGCCAGGTGATCCATGGCGATGACCTGCTCGCTGTCGATAACGTCGCCTGCCAGGTGGGTCAGGAAGCCACGCCCGACTACATCAGCGCCCTACTACTCAAAGGCTAAAACACACCCGCTGTTCTAGCTCCCTTGGCTCCCTGGCTCTCCTGCTCCCTGGCGTTCAGGAATAACCCCTAACCCTAGGCCATGCAGTACAGCCCCCCAGCGTTCGGCAACAGTCTCTCAACTGCCGCCATTAAACACCAGCGGCCCAGGTTAGCGAGCAAAGATAAACGTAGGCGCTACGTCGGTGGGGATATAGCCAGCGGCACTACACCGCAGCAGCGAGTCAGCGACGGCCAGGTCGGCGGCACTAGCCACGCCCACCACGCAGTCGGAGTAGCGCAGGGGCAGCACGCTGAGACGGCAGCTATTGATCACAGCCGTGGAGTCGGTGACCTCCAGCTGCTGGTGAATCTCGTCTACACAGGTGGCGAGTTCCTTTGGACGGCGATCGCTCTGGCAGGCCAGCAGCGCTTGGTCTGTGCTCACCTCGGCGGTGCTGGCCACGTCGAGGGTGCAGCTAGAGAGATCGGCAGGGCGTAACGCTTTGCCGCAGGCCCCGGCGGCCACCGAATTGTCTAGCCCTGCATTAATTAGAGCGCTGGTACAGATAGCAAAATCGTTGGCGGCAGCCGCAGGAGGACTTGCCAGTACTATGGGGGTGACCAGCCCGGCCATTAGGGCAAACGGTATTGCTAAACACTGGCGACGGGTAGCAGAAGCTAGAAAATGAACCATAACAGAACGTTAAAGGTTATATCGGTTGGTTAACGGGCGTAATAAGTGGTTACAGTCTATTAGTCAATAAATTACAGAGGATTAGCTTTCTCGATTTAGCCCAGGCAGCGCTGGCTTTGACCAACGCTTGCCTTCCTCAATGTTTCTGGTCGTTGAATCTTCTACAGTGAAGAGTAGCAGGAAAAACTCAATTTCGTGACACAGAGGTTAAGGCAGTATGCACCTGAGTGACATAACTCACCCCAATCAGCTCCACGGTTTATCCCTTCGCCAGCTTGAAGACGTAGCCCGCCAGATTCGCGAAAAGCATCTGGAGACCGTGGCAGCCAGCGGGGGGCATTTAGGTCCGGGGCTGGGCGTCGTAGAATTGACCCTGGCGCTGTATCAAACCCTTGATCTCGATCGCGACAAAGTCACCTGGGATGTGGGCCACCAGGCGTACCCCCACAAGCTGATCACTGGCCGCTACCACGATTTTCACACCCTGCGCCAAAAAGACGGGGTGGCGGGCTATCTCAAGCGCAGCGAGAGCAAGTTTGACCACTTTGGTGCCGGCCACGCCTCCACCAGCATTTCGGCGGCCCTGGGCATGGCCCTGGCCCGCGACCTCAGCGGCGACAACTATAAGGTGGCGGCGATTATCGGCGACGGGGCGCTGACCGGCGGCATGGCCCTGGAGGCCATCAACCACGCCGGGCACCTGCCCCACACCAACCTGCTGGTGGTGCTCAACGACAACGAAATGTCGATCTCACCCAACGTCGGGGCGATTCCGCGCTACCTGAACAAAATGCGCCTCAGTCCCCCGGTGCAGTTTCTCACCGACAACCTCGAAGAGCAGTTCAAGCACCTGCCCTTTGTAGGCGAGTCGCTGTCGCCCGAGCTAGACCGCGTCAAAGAGGGCATGAAGCGGCTGGCGGTGCCCAAGGTGGGAGCCGTGTTTGAAGAGCTGGGCTTTACCTACATGGGGCCGGTGGATGGCCACAACCTGCAAGAGCTGATCGCCACTTTTAAAGAGGCCCACAAGCA
>JBARVK010000741.1:0-5158 GCA_049646225.1 Nodosilinea sp. | reverse complement strand
TCTGAAAGGTGAGTTGGGTCATTCAGCAACTCAAGGGTTTGCCCCTGGCGGTAAATTTCGACCTGGCGGGCGCGGGGATGGATCAGCTAGCCCAACCGCACGCCGCTGGTCAGACCCAGGCGACATCTGGGGAGCGCTCGCCGCCACCGGGGAGTTTGAACCCAGTAGATGAGTCAAACACCACCCCGAGCTGATGCTGGCGATTCCACAGCACAAATTCCGTGGCTAGCTCAGCATTGCGATGGCCGGTTTCTCTCCCCGTTGGCGACATAATCAGCAGATCTCCCTGGGCGTTGCGCTCGAACCTGAGGTCGGGGTTGGCGATGCACAGCTGATAGAACTGATCATCGGTCATGTCCAGGGCAGGCTGGAGCTTAATGGTGTAAGCCGTCATGGCGGCCCCTGAGGGAGTGGTGTTATGTCCATGATAGGGGGCTGTAGCCCTACTCCTGAACGGAAAAAGTATCATGACACGCTAACCCCATAGACGCTTTTTTCCCTCAAGATAGATCTAAGGGAATAAGGAGACATTTATTGTGGTAGCCCCAGCCATCAAGCCTCAGACCGACGCACTGCACTACGAGGCCAAGACCCTCGCGATCGCAACGGCCCTGCTCGGGGCCACCCGCGAGAAGAAAAATCTCTTTGCCCAAATGCGCGATCAGATGCGCTGGGACGACAAGATCATGGACTTTGCCATGGCCAACCCCGGCCTCAAGGTGCAGCTGTTTCGCTTCATTGACGCCCTGCCCGCCCTGCGCAGCAAGCCTGAGATTGCCCGTCACCTGCAGGAGTATCTCTCCGCCGAGGAAGTAGAGTTGCCCAATGTGCTCAAGGGATTGCTCAACTTCACTGACCCCGATTCGGCTCCTGGCAAGCTGGCCGCCACCACCGTTGCCCCCGCCGTCGAAACCCTGGCCTATCGCTACATTTCGGGCGAGAAAATGGATCAGGCAATCAAGGCGATCGAGCGGATGCGAAAAGACAAGCTCACTTTCACCATGGACCTGCTGGGGGAAGCGGTGATCACCGAGGAAGAGGCCCAGGCCTATCTGCAGCGCTACCTCGACATCATGGAGCAGCTGTCGAACGCCGCGAAAAATTGGAAGACGATCGATGCGATCGATGTAGCCGAAGGCAAGCAACTCTCTAAGGTGCAGGTGTCGGTGAAGCTCACCGCTTTCTACTCCCAGTTTGACCCGCTGGATGAGGCGGGTAGCCAGGCCGGAGTCAGCGGCTCCATTCGCACCCTGCTGCGCCGCGCCAAGGAGCTGGGGGTGATGGTGCACTTCGACATGGAGCAGTACAAGTACAAAGACCTCACCCTGGCCATTCTCAAAGACATTTTGCTGGAGGACGAGTTTCGTCAGCGCGACGATATCGGCGTCACCCTTCAGGCATACTTGCAGGACAGCTACGAGGATCTGCAAGACCTGGTGAACTGGGCTAAGCAGCGGGGCACCCCGGTCAGCGTGCGCCTGGTGAAAGGAGCCTACTGGGACCAGGAAACCATCACCGCGCGACAAAACGACTGGCCCAGCCCGGTCTACAGCCAGAAGGTCTCGACCGACGCCAACTTTGAGCGCATGACTCGGCTGCTGCTGGAGAATCATGAGTATCTGTATGCGGCGATCGGTAGCCACAACGTCAGGTCCCAGGCCTACGCGATGGCGATCGCAGAAGAACTCCACATTCCTAAACGCAATATTGAACTCCAGGTGCTCTACGGCATGGCCGACAAGCTGGCCAAAACCCTGGCCGACAAAGGCTACCGGGTGCGGGTCTACACCCCCTTCGGCGAGCTGATTCCCGGTATGTCGTACCTGATTCGCCGTCTGCTGGAGAACACCGCCAACAGCTCCTTCCTGCGGCAAAACTTGGAAGATACCCCGGTGGAGACGCTGCTGGCCGCGCCGGAGTTTGCCCCAGAAGATCGGGTGGGGGAGATGGGGACGGTAGGGGAGATGGGGGTGACTGGCTCTTCCCCATCCCCCTCATCCTCACTCGCCTGGACTCCCCCGTTCCCCAACGCGGCAGATACGGACTATGCGATCGCCCTCAAGCGCACCGAAGCCTTTGCTGCCCTCAAGGCCGTGCGGCAGCAGATCGGCCAGCGCTACAGCCCGATTATCGACGGCGAAGCGGTCACCACCGAAACGAGCTTTGACTCGGTCAACCCCTCCAACCCCAAGGAGCTGATCGGTAAGGTGGGCATGGCCAGCCAGGAGCAGGCCGAACGGGCGATCGCCGTTGCTAAAGCCGCTTTCCCCGCCTGGGCCGCCACCCCCGCCAAGGAGCGGGCAAACATCCTGCGCCGCGCCGCCGACATTATGGAAGCTCGCCGCCACGAGCTCAACGCCTGGATGGTGCTGGAGGTGGGCAAGCCCCTGGGCCAGGCCGATCCTGAGACTTCTGAGGCAATCGACTTCTGCCGCTTCTACGCCGACGAAATGGAGCGCCTGGACGGCGGCTACGCCTACGACTACCCCGGCGAAACCAACCGCTACCGCTACTTCCCCCACGGCATTGGCCTGGTGATTTCTCCCTGGAACTTCCCGTTGGCGATCACCACTGGCATGACCGTAGCCTCGCTGGTGGCGGGCAACTGCACCCTGATGAAGCCCGCCGAAAACTCCTCGGTGATCGGGGCCAAGATTGCCGAAATTCTCTACGAGGCGGGCATTCCTAAGGGGGTGCTTCAGTTTCTCCCCGCCAAGGGTTCCACCGTTGGGGCCTATATGGTCGAGCACCCCGATATCCACATGATCACCTTCACCGGCTCCCGCGCGGTGGGCTGCCGCATCTACGCCGAAGCCGCCCAGCTGCGCCCCGGCCAGAAGCACCTGAAGCGGGTGGTGGCCGAGATGGGCGGCAAAAACGGCATCATCATCGACGAAAGCGCTGACCTCGATCAGGCGGTGCAGGGGGTGGTTTACTCCGCCTTTGGCTACAGCGGCCAGAAGTGCTCAGCCTGCTCCCGCGTCATGGTGGTGGAGTCGGTGTACGACACCTTTGTGCATCGCCTGGTGGAGGCGACCCGCTCTCTACAGGTGGGTATTGCTGAAGATCCCGGTACCTTTGTTGGCCCCGTGATCGATGCCGCCGCCCAGGCCAAAATTAAGGAGTACATCGAAATCGGCAAGCAAGAGTCTACCCTAGCCCTAGAAATGCCTGTCCCCGATACTGGCTATTTCGTCGGCCCCACGGTGTTTACCGATGTAAAACCAGACGCCGCGATCGCCCAGGAAGAAATTTTCGGCCCGGTGCTGGCGGTAATCCGGGTGAAGGACTTTGACGAAGCCCTGGCGGTGGCCAACAACACTGACTACGGGTTGACCGGCGGTCTCTACTCTCGCACCCCCTCCCACATTGATCGGGTGCAGACCGAGTTTGCGGTGGGCAACCTGTACATCAACCGGAGTATCACGGGTGCGATCGTCTCCCGGCAGCCCTTCGGCGGATTCAAGATGTCGGGCGTTGGCTCTAAAGCGGGTGGCCCTGACTACCTGCTGCAATTCCTGGAGCCCCGCCACGTCAGCGAAAACGTGCAGCGCCAGGGCTTTGCCCCGATTGAGGGGGTGGATTAATTTGGGGTCTAGGTCCCTGGGTTCTTAAAGAACCTAGGGATCTTTTGCACCACCAGGGATGTATTCACCTGGCCCAAACTGTGGGTTAATGGCAAGGGTTAACGGCGTCTTGCACCAAGAGAAAAATTTATGACTGAAGCAACCAATCCCAAAGTCTTTTTTGACATCACCATTGGCGGCACCCCCGCTGGCCGCATTGTTATGGAGCTGCGGGCCGATGTCGCCCCCAAAACCGCCGAGAACTTTCGCGCCCTGTGCACCGGGGAAAAAGGCATGGGCACCTCCGGCGTGCCGCTGCACTTCAAAGGCTCTAGCTTTCACCGCATCATTCCCGAATTCATGTGTCAGGGGGGCGACTTCACCCGCGGCAATGGCACTGGCGGCGAGTCGATCTACGGCATGAAATTTGCCGACGAAAACTTTACCCTCAAGCACACCACCCCCGGCCTGCTGAGCATGGCCAACGCTGGCCCCAACACCAACGGGTCGCAGTTCTTTTTGACCACCGTGGCCACCCCCTGGCTCGACGGTAAGCACGTGGTGTTTGGCAGCGTAGTCGAAGGCATGGATGTGGTTAGCACTATGGAGCAGGTGGGCAGCCGCAGCGGTCAAACCTCTGAGCCTGTGGTCATTGCCGACTGCGGCCAGTTGTAATTAAGTCGCCCTAGCCCTTGGCAGGTGATCCTGAGCTATCGTAGACCTAGGTCATTTGCCAGGGGGCATTACAGTGGTTGCAGAGAATCAATCTGTCACAAACTTGACCCAACCCCAACCTCTCTACGAGACTGACTTCTACGCCTGGACGCTAGCGCAGTCTCATTTGCTTCAGACTCAGCAGTGGTCTGCCCTAGACATTGCAAATTTAGTTGAGGAAATTGAGTCGTTGGGTCGCCAGCAGCGCCAGGAACTTAGAAATCGACTGGGAATTTTGCTGGGCCATCTGCTGAAGTGGGAGTTTCAACCTGAGCGACGCTTTAAGAGTTGGGTTGCTACGCTGCGGGAACAGCGGCGAGAAATCATAGACCTGTTGGCTGAGAGCCCTAGCCTCAAACCCTATCTACCAGAAGCCATCGCTGCGGGATTTCAGTCGGGGCTGGATCTGGTAGTGCGAGAGACTCCGCTCACCTATGACGATTTGCCCGCCAGTTGTAGCTACACAACTCAGCAAATTTTGTCGTCAGACTATTTACCGGAATAGGTGCTTAGACTAATCGTCGGGCGGGAACTGAATGCTGATCTCGCCAGCCTCGTTGATAAAAACGCTGCCGCCGAGGGCGTTAATCCGCTCGATCGCTTTCTCGCGAGTAGCATCGTCGAAGGCGTTACCCAGCACGCTGGCCCAGGCGTTGACCTGAGCCTGTTTGCTAAGTGGGTTACGGGCTAGAAAGTCGGCGGTGCGCTGAGAGTTTTCAGCAACAACAGGGGCATCTGGATGAGACGACTGTCTGGCCCAGTCAGCGGCTATTCGGTAAGACTTTTGCGCGGCGTCGGCATCGCCCAAAAATAACAGCTCATCAACACCGCGATAGCGCCAGATGTAAAAACTATCCTCGGGCAGTGTGGGGCTGAGC
>JBARVK010000740.1:0-6145 GCA_049646225.1 Nodosilinea sp. | reverse complement strand
CCACCCTCCTGCAATACGTTCTCGCCGCCGTTGAAAAAGAAGAGGCAGGCTCCTCCGTTAGCCACATCTACCGCCAAATTACTGGCGTCAGCCTCGACCCCCACCAGTGGGAAGACCAGCTCTACGATGCCCTTGCCGCCAACGAGCTGGTCTACCAACTCACCGTCGCCCTTACCCATCCCCGCCACCTCACCGACCTGCTACGCCAGCTTGAGACCATCATCGGTCGCCCCATCACTGAAGAAGAAGCGTTGATCTGGCTGGCCCTGGGAGCCGCCTCTCGCAAAGACGGACGGCCCCTGCTGCGCCCCGTTGTCCATGGCTTTGTACGCGGCGTTGGTGGAGCCGTAGTCACCTTCCCCAAAGACCAAGATCGCCCCAAGCTGTGGCTCTCTGCCGAAGATACGGTGGGTACCAACCAGGACGATCTGTATCGGCTGCCAGTGTTGACCTGCAACACCTGCGGACAGCACTACTTTTCCCACTGGGTTGCCGACTTTAAGCTCACCGACAAACATCCCTCCGGTGGCCAAGCCCACGGCGATATCACCCTTTGGGAGCCCCTAGCCGCAGAACTAGAGGGCGATCGCCTGCTTTTGGTTGATCGCCTAATTACCCAAGACGACACCGACGAAGACACAACACCCCGTAACCATCCTCGTTCAACTTCCCACCTTCATTTTTGTCGAGCCTGCGGCACCCTCCACTCCGAATCTGCCGATCGCTGCGGCAGCTGTGGCCGTAAGGGCAAATTAGTGCCGCTGCTGGCCGTGCGCCAAAACCCCAAACATCCCGGCATGCTCACCTCCTGCGTGGCTTGCCAATCCGCAGGCCGCAGCGCCTTTGGGCGCTACCGAGAACCCGCTCGTCCCATCCGAGCCACCACCGTCTCCGATGTGCATGTGCTGGCGCAGAATATGCTCCATCATGCCGAGCGACGACGACTGCTGGTCTTTGCCGACAACCGCCAAGATGCCGCCTTCCAGGCCGGTTGGATGCAAGACCACGCCCGGCGCTATCGCCTGCGCAGCCTGATGTACGACCAGATGAGCACAGGCTCTATCTCCATCGGTGACCTGACCGCCCGCCTCGATGTGCTGCTCGATGGCGATGACGACCTGAGCCGCTCCCTCATTCCAGAGGTGTGGCGAGTCCACCGTAAAGAGGCCGAGGGGCTCAAACATGCCGAAGAGCGCAAGCGATTTTTGCGCATTCAGGTGCTGCGCGAAATTACTACCGGGGTGAAACAGCGCATTGGCCTGGAACCCTGGGGTCGTCTCCACATCGAATATCGCGGCTTAACTGCCGACCTGCCGTTTATCAAACACTGGGCACCGCGTCTGGGAGTGCCTGCCGAAGATCTGGTGCAGGGCATTGCGGCCCTGCTCGACAACAACCGTCGCAACAACATCCTGCTCGATCGCGAAGGTCAAATCTTTTCTAAAAAATGGAAAGAGGGCGACTTTGAAATCCAGCGAGGCTACATGCCCATTTTGGCCGGAGTTCCCAGGGGGCTAAAGCTTACCCGCGATGCCGGAGATACTCCCTCCCGCGTGCAGCAGTGGCTCAGCCCCAAGGGAGACACAGTGCCCCGGCAGGCAGCCCGCAGTTGGGGCGTTGCCTCAGAGGATATGGACGTATTCTTTCAAGAACTCTGGTACTGCCTCAAGGATGAACTAAAACTCTTGGTGCCAACCGTCTTAAAAAATGCCTGGAAGCAGACCCTCAAAGGCTGCGAAGGGGTGTACCAAATTGATGCCGATAAGCTGCGCATTGCCCCTGGCAATGGGGTCTATCGCTGCAACATCTGTCGCCGGGCTCACCCACGCCCAGCCCCTCGCATGGCCTGTATCGCCTGGCGTTGTAATGGCACCATCGCCTTTGAACCCGAGAGCGCTGATGACTATGACCTGCGCGTGTTAGACGAGCAGTTTGAAATGCTGCGGCCTGAAGAACACTCGGCCCAGGTGCCCCACGAAACCCGCGATCGCATTGAGCGCATTTTCAAAGGCGACAGCGAACTGATCAACGCCCTGGTCTGTACCCCCACCCTCGAAATGGGCATTGACATTGGCTCCCTAGATTCTGTCCTCATGCGCAACGTACCGCCGCTCCCGGCCAACTACTGGCAGCGAGCGGGCAGAGCTGGGCGTCGTTACCGCATGGCGGTCAACCTCACCTACGCCCGAGGGGCTAGCCACGATCGTTCCTATTTTGCCGATCCCCTGCGCCTGTTGGATGGGCTGATCGAGCCCCCCAAGCTTAATCTCCGCAACACCCTGATGGTGGGTAAGCACGTGCGAGCAGCGGTGCTGACCACGCTGCACCAGATGGCCCGTACTGGCCACGGCATCCCCCAGGGCGATCGCGACGAAATTCAATCCGTCCTGGAGACGTGCTTCCCCGGCCAGGTCAAAAACTACCTGTTTGACGACAGCGGCTTTGTGCGTTCTGAGCCCCTGGATGTCAGCAGCCTGACCGGGTTGATTCAAAAACATGCGATCGCCCTTTACGGGCATGTCGATCAAGCTTTTGCTAAAGCCTGGCCCGAGAGCGATGCCATGGCTGTCAAAGAAGCCGAGCTGAAACACCATATCGCCTCCATGGGCGATGAGCTAGCCAAGGTCATTCTGACCCTGTGGAAACGCCTACAGTGGGCCATGGGCCAGCTCCGGCGGCTCAGTGACGAACGCATCTTGAAGGGGGCACTCGATCCGGAAGATGATGCCCTGTTTCGCCGCTGCGATCGCTTGGTCAAACGTCTCAAAGGGCAAACCTTTAGAAAAGGTAGCGATGCCGAAGGAGTTGACGACACCATCACCTACAGTGTTCTCGCCGCCGAGAGCTTTCTCCCCGGCTACGGGCTCGATGGTGGACACATTCAGGGAACCGCTCAGATGCCCCGCAGCATCACCTGGATGTCAGACTTTGACCTGCCACGGCCCCCCAGTGTGGCCCTGCGCGAATACGTCCCCGGCAATTTAATCTATGCCAACGGCCAGCGCTTCGTGCCCCGCTACTTCCACCTAGAGCCCGAAGACCCCACCTACTTCCAGGTCGATGTTGCCAGCGAAGCCATTAAAGAAATCGGCAGTGGGCAACAGCTCTCGTCCAGCTTGTCTTCAGCTTCTATCAAAGCCGTCCCCATGTGCGACGTGGATCTGTCCCACCAGTCAAACATTTCCGACGACGAAGACAACCGCTTCCAAATGCCGGTCACCATCCTGGGCTACGAGCAAGGGCGTCACAGCGGCGGCCTCGCCTTTCAGTGGAAAGACCAATCGGTTCAACTCCGCCGAGGAGTTCACCTGCGACTGGTCAACGTTGGCCCCGCGAACCTGGTGCGCACTGGAGACCTGGGCTACACCGTCTGTCTGGTCTGTGGGCGCAGCCGTTCCCCCTTCACGTCCGAGCAAGACCTAAATCTCTTCAAAGAGGATCACGAAAATCGCTGCCGCACCAAAATTGAGCCTGTAGGCTTCTTTGCCGATGTCATTGCCGATGCCTTCAGTCTCCAAGACTGCGAAAACCGTGAAGTGGCCTACAGCATCATGGAAGCCATTCGCCACGGAGCCAGCAACGTTCTAGAAATGGAGCTAGAAGACCTCCAGATCTTGACCGTTGGCCATCCTGGTAGCGAGCGGGTAGACGTGTTGCTCTACGACCCCATGCCGGGAGGTTCTGGTCTGCTAGAGCAATTGCTGACCAAGTGGACAGGGATGGTGGAAGCGGCCATCTCAGTGCTCAGCGATTGCAAATCTCGCTGCCAAACCGCTTGTATCGACTGCCTGTTTAATTTCCGCAATGCCTACTACCACCGGCACCTCAACCGGCATACGGCGCTGAAAAAATTGCGGGAGTGGGAAGACATTCTCACCAGAAGTCACACCATTCCCGCCAACCTGCCCAGGAATGAAGAGGACGACGAACACCGTCCGGTCAACCATGCCGAAGCCCTGCTCCAGACCATGCTGAGGCGAGCTGGGTTTCCTGACCCCATCCCCCAGCACAGCATTGACCTGGGCAAGCCCTTGGGCACTACCACCCCAGACTTCTTCTACCCCGATCCCACCGACATTAAAGAAGGAGTCTGTATCTATCTTGACGGTATGAGCCGATCTCTCCATGGCAACGCTGAGCGCAAAGCCAAAGATCAAACCATTCGCGACGAGCTGAGTAACGAAGGCTACGAAGTGATGACCATTCCCACAGGCGATTTGGAGGATCGCGATCGGATGGCTAAATATTTCTTCCGCCTGGGCAGACTTTTACTAGACAGGCCTAGGGCCGATGCCATTCGCAATTCGTCGGATTGGTTTGTTACCCAACCGGAAGTGTCTACCCCTGCTCAGCCCCCCTCAGCCGGTTCAAATGATACCGACTTACAAGAAACCCTCGACCTCTTTGAGCCAGACTGGCGACCCCTAATCAAAGCCCTGGCCCAGCACGGTGATATTCAAGTTGATGGTGGCAGTGATGTGGAAGTCAACGGTCAAGTCGTGGGTACCTACACCGCCCAAGTCTGTCGAGGCACCGCTCTCATTTACCTGGTCGATGCCAGAGCGGACAATGTGGCCGACCTCCAAGCGGCCTTAACCGCCCAGGGCAAATCAGTTCTCGCCATTAACCCCACAAGCCCTCAGGCCATCGAAACCATCCTCCAGGCGCTGTAGGCAACCCTATGAATGTACTGATCTGCAAATCGCTATTTCAATCCTTGGTTAGCTTAAGTGGCGCAGAAGTCAAACGGGCCAACGACTTTATTCTCAAATTTCAGGACAACCCGGCCCAACCCAGCCTCAGTTTGGAGCGCCTTACCAAAATCAAAAATGACAACCTCTGGTCAGCGCGCATTACTCAAGATTTGCGAGCAGTCATTTACAAAGATGGCGATACCTGGGCACTGCTCCATGCCGGACATCATGACGCTGCCTACCACTGGGCCAACAACCGCAAGGTCGAGTTCAATGACAAAACAGGAGCCCTACAGATCGTCGAAGTCGTTGAGTCTGTCGAAGAAATTGTTCCCAGGCGAGAATCTTGGCAGGTTGGCCTATTTGATGCCTATGAAGATGATTACTTGCTGAGTTTGGGGGTGCCCAACGACTGGCTGCCCGTGCTACGGCAGCTAATCACCGCCGATGACCTGCTCAATATCATCGAGAGACTTCCCGAAGAAGTCTCTGAACGACTGCTGCAAGTGGCCTCAGGGGAATTGGTGGCTCCCCCGGTTGCGCCCATATCCAAGGCTGTGGCTGACAATGCCGACACCCAGCGTCGCTTTATTACCGTGAAAAGCCAGGGCGAACTGGAGAAAATGCTCCAAGCCCCGCTAGCCACCTGGATTGGTTTCCTCCATCCATCCCAGCGGCGGCTAGTGACCGGTAATTTCAATGGCCCTGTCAAAGTGACAGGTTCCGCAGGCACGGGTAAAACCGTTGTCGCCCTCCATCGCGCCCGGCGCCTAGCCCGCCAAGGCAAAAAGGTACTCTTAACGACCTTCGTTAACACCTTGAGCGACAACCTCAAGCACAACCTCCAACTCCTCTGCACCCCCGAAGAGTTGGACAATATCACCGTCACCTCCGTGGCCAGCCAGGCTGGTTCAGTTTTGGGCAAAGCAAAACAAGGCTGTCGCACCGTCGGCGATAGCGACATCAAACCGCTCCTCGAACTCTACAGCTCACCCACCTGCCCCCTCGACATGGCTTCCCTCTGGCAAGAGTGGCGTTTAGTCATTCAGCCCCACGGCATTCTCACCTGGGATGAGTATCGCTCCGTCAGCCGGAAAGGACGCGGCACTCCCCTCACCGTGCGCGATCGTCGCCAGGTCTGGCAAGTGCTCGAAAAAGTCTTGGCCCACCTCGACAATGAGCATAAAGCCGATTGGGGCCACTACTTTCGCCGCGCCAGCGACGTTCTAGCCAATGGGCTAGTCAACCAGGGCTATGACGCCGTTATTGTCGATGAAGTCCAAGACCTCCGCCCCCAAGAGCTCAAGTTCCTCGCCAACTTAGCTGGCGATGGCCCCAACCGCTTCATGATGGTAGGCGATGGGGGGCAGCGTATCTATCAAGGCAAATTCTCCCTCAAGTCTCTGGGTGTCAACGTTCAAGGGCGATCGCGCACGCTCAAGATCAACTAC
>JBARVK010000739.1:0-5642 GCA_049646225.1 Nodosilinea sp. | reverse complement strand
ATTTGAAGCTGGCCTAATTGACACGATGAAGGCTCTGCGGACGGAGATGGAGCGTCGAGCCGCTTTGTCTAATCTTTAGGGAATATAAATTTTCAAACAGTTTCACCGGGTTTACCCAGAAAACTTACCAATAGAACTGCGCTTTACTAGATACTAAAGACATGGACGGCGATCGACCGCTGCCCCAGAGCCATTCTCCAACGCTGGAATCTCACTCTGGTTATAGCCAAGGCTTGTTCCTGATCTCCGATCGTTTTTGGTGCTCTACCGCCCTCTATCGGCCCAGTTTTCCTAGGATGACGGCAAGGAAATTATAACGACTCCTTAGATCTCGCTCATTCATCTGGGTAATTTCAAGGTAGGTGCTGATGGCATAGGTTATTCGTTCGGTCATTTGTTTTTGGTGTTTGGGACATGCACACCCCGTTTCCCGCCAGGTACAGCCACTATGCCCCGGTTGTTGATCACCATTTATTGTTCTACAAAATAATCAACGACGCCGATGGTATTCGGCTGCGTATTTGGGAAAGCGCCACTGACCTCGATCAAAGCCCATCGCCTTACCTCTACATTCTCAATTTACGGGTTGGCTCTATTGCCGAGGCAAAAAAGCGGCTCAAGGCCCACCTCTCCCTCAACGGCGGTACTCTGGCTACTGGTCAAGCCCTGCCCTTTAAGGGCAAAGTCAAGCTCATGCCCCACGCCACCTGGGACGGTAGCCAAGACGACGACTGATTTATCTGGCTAAGCGGGCCGCATTACAGGCCAACGCTGCGCCTAAACTACCTGACGCAGTTTAAACGATCGCTTGCTTAGCGCTGGGTAGTAGCTGGCGATAAGCGCGATCGCCAGCCACCACAGCGTGCTGATCTGGGGGCGGTACATCACCGTATCGGCAATGCCCTGGCCCAAAATGCCCGTAATTGATGCGATCGCTCCCATCAGCCAGTAGCCCTGGGCATCCTGGGTGTCGCGCAGCCGCTGGAGCTGCACCCAGCCCTGGTTAAAGAGCAGCAGCAGCAGCCACAAAAAGCCCAGCATTCCCACTAAACCGCCCTCCACCAGCACCTCTAAAAACACCGAGTAGGCGCTCAGAGCGGTGTAGCGAGGCCGCTGGAACAGCGGGTATACGGCATTAAAGGCATCGTTGCCAGGGCCAATGCCCAGTACGGGGCGGGCGCGAATCATATCGATCACCGCTGCCCACACGTTCATGCGAAAGTTATTGCTGCTGTCGGCCCGCCCGACAAAGATACTCAGCACCCGCAATCGCAGTGAATCGACCGCAATCACCCCCAGCACGACGACCGCCGCCGCCCCGCCCAGCAGTACCGGCAGCGCCCAGCGCTTCCAAAAGGGCGAAAACCAAAGGCTCCAGTACTGCACCAGCAGCGTCATCAGCACGAACCCGGCGATTAAAAAGCCGATCCAGCCGCCCCGGCTGAGGGTCAAAATCAGACACAGAGTATTGACCAGGGCGGCCAGCAGGGCCAGCCCCTTCGGCACCCAACGGGGCCAGGCAAACACCGCTGCTGCACTCAGCATTACCCCCGGAATCAAATAGCCCGCCAGCAGGTTGGGGTTGCCCAAAAAGCTGTATACCCGCGTCGCGTCGGCCACCGCTGAGTTGGCATCGACCCAGGTGGCCAGGGCCGTGGCCCCAAAAAAGTACTGACGCAGCCCGTACACCGCCACCGGCAGCGTGGTCAGAAGGTAGGTCAAAATGAGCAACCCCCTGGCCCTGGGCTGCCTCGCTACTCGGGCAATCAGCAAAAACAGCAGAATGTTGAGCGAGAGCTTGATTAACCCCGTCAGGGCCTCGCTCCTGACCGGCGATAGGGCGGTGGCCAGCACCATAATTCCCCAGTAGACGGCGACCGCAATGTGTACCGGCGATAGCCCGGCTCCCGCGTCGTCGGTCAGGGTCAGCAAGGCCCACAGGGCCGCCGCCGCCAGCAGCAGGACTCCAATCAGGGTGGTCGAAACGTAAGGGGCCAGGGCAAACAGCACGGCCACGATCGCTAGACCAATCCAGTCGCCCCAGCGCAGCAGCCAGCTGCCCTGTCGCCACCGCCGCAGGGGAGCTAGCAGCTGGTGCAATATACTGGCTTCGCGCCACTGCTCTAGGGCAAAGGTCGATAGGGTGAGCTGGTGCCAAAGATCGGTCAGCATAGGTCGGCAGGCGGGTGCAATTAAATCCTTCCTATCATGCCAAGCTTTGCTCCGGTTGAGGTACCTAATTATTTTCTGGCAGTTTTTAGGACTGGACGTCCTAAAAATTTGGTTGCCAAAAACAGGGGCTGCGGTCTGGGCAACTGTCTGACCGGCTGAATCTCGACGGCTTAACTCTTAAGAAAGCGTTATGAATTGAGGAATGTTTGGCAGGTACTCAACGTTTCGTAACGGCCCGGTAGCTTTAATTAAGGGTTAATGATGCCCTCAGATGCCCTGTTTACAATGTGAGCAATAGAAAAGTCCCCTTGCTCCCTCGATTCCCAGGAGAAACCTATGGCCAGCCTCTTAGAGCAGCTTCGGCAAATGACCGTTGTTGTCGCCGACACCGGAGACATTCAAGCCATTGAAAAATTTACCCCTCGCGACGCTACCACCAACCCCTCACTGATTACGGCGGCGGCGCAAATGCCCCAGTACCAGGCCATCATGGATGACACCCTGCTCAAGGCTAAGGCCGATGCGGGGTCGGGTGCATCTGATAAAGACATTGCCAATCTGGCCTTCAAGAACCTGGCTGTCGCGTTTGGCCACAAGATTCTCGACATTATTCCCGGTCGTGTGTCTACTGAGGTCGATGCTCGCCTCAGCTACGACACTGAGGCTACCCTGGCCACCGCTCGGGAAATTATTCAGCAGTACGCCGACTTGGGCATTACTCCGGAGCGGGTGCTGATTAAGATTGCCTCCACCTGGGAGGGCATCAAAGCCGCCGAAATCCTCGAAAAAGAAGGGATTCACTGCAACCTGACGCTGTTGTTTGGCATCCACCAGGCGATCGCCTGCGCTGAAGCAGGGGTCACTCTAATTTCTCCCTTTGTGGGCCGCATTCTCGACTGGTACAAAAAAGACACTGGCCGCGATGAGTACCCCGCCGCCGAAGATCCGGGCGTGCTGTCGGTCACAGAAATCTATAACTATTACAAGAAGTTTGGCTACAAAACCGAGGTGATGGGGGCCAGCTTCCGCAACATTGGCGAGATCACCGAGCTAGCGGGCTGCGACCTGCTGACTATTTCGCCCCAGCTGCTGGCTCAGCTCGACAGCAACCAGGCTGACCTGCCCCGCAAGTTAGATCCTGACAAGGCGTCCCAAATGGCACTTGAGAAGATGCCTATGGATGAAGCCACCTTCCGGTCGATGCATGAGGGCGATCGCATGGCTAATGAAAAGCTCGACGAAGGCATTAAGGGCTTTAGCAAGGCGCTCGAAACCCTGGAAAACCTCCTCGCCACTCGCCTGACCCAGCTATCTCAGGGTGAAGAGAGGGTCGGCCACGCTCGCGACGACCTGTTCAAGGCCTACGACCTCGACGGTGATGGCTTCATCACCCGCGAAGAGTGGCTCGGCACCGACGCCGTATTCGATGCCCTTGACCTCGACCAAGACGGTAAACTCTCTCCGGCTGAAATTGGCGCGGGTTTGGGCGCAACCTTTCAGCTAGCCTAGGGTGCCTGGCTCATCTCAGACTCTAGATGACCCAGATAGCGATGTCTCGGGCGGGGGTGAACGACTGTTCACCCCCGCCCGAGCGTTCAGGGCCGATTGGGGTCAGAACGGGAAGGGGCCGCCACTTCGTATCGTAAGCTACAGCTTTGGGAGGGGCCTGCCCGGTAATGATCAACGCTATGGCCTTCTAGCCATAGCGTTGATACCTCAAGCTCTATATTTTGGGAGACCCCTGGTGCTATTTGACGCCTACGACCCCGGCGATTTTTTTGATGAGTTGTTTGTCGGCCCCGGCCAGCCTCGCCCCGAAGCCGATCTGCTGGTGCAGCGGGTCAACGCCCTGGCCCTAAGCGACTTGCAGCAGCGGCAGCAGACCGCCCAAAATGCCCTTTTCAAGCTGGGGGTCACCTTCAACGTCTACAGCGATGACCAGGGCACCGAGCGCATTTTGCCCTTCGATGTCATCCCCCGTGTGGTGCCAGGCCACGAGTGGGAGTGGCTAGAGAAGGGGCTAAAGCAGCGA
This sequence comes from Nodosilinea sp., assembly GCA_049646225.1. Lineage (GTDB taxonomy): Bacteria > Cyanobacteriota > Cyanobacteriia > Phormidesmidales > Phormidesmidaceae > Nodosilinea. The sequence goes on along the minus strand of JBARVK010000739.1, from coordinate 1,438 downwards.
ATCTACGCCCTTAACTGCTTTATCCACGATGTCTACAACGACCAAAAAATTCTCAACGACGGCGTGATTCCGCGCCACGTGGTGGAGTCGGCCCCGGGCTTTCTGAAGCCCTGCATGGGGCTTAACCCGCCCAACAACATTTGGTGTCACATCACCGGCACCGACTTGGTTCGCGACAAAGACGGTCGCTGGTACGTGCTGGAAGACAACATGCGCTGCCCTTCCGGCGTCTCCTACGTGCTGGAGAACCGGCGAGTGATGAAGAACACCTTCCCGCACCTGTTTGCAGCCATGGATATCGCGGCGGTAGACGACTACGCCAGTCAGCTGCTCGAAACCCTGCTCAACCTGGTGCCCGATACTCTGATTAACCCCCGGGTGGCGGTGCTTACCCCCGGTGTGTACAACTCTGCCTACTTTGAACACTCGTTTTTGGCTCAGCAAATGGGGGCCGAACTCGTGGAGGGCCGTGACTTGGTGGTGTCAGATGGCTACCTGAAAATGCGCACCACCAAGGGTCTGGAGCGGGTCGATGTCGTGTATCGCCGCATTGACGACGACTTTATCGACCCGCTGGCCTTTCGACCCGACTCGCTGCTGGGGATACCGGGGCTAATGGAGGTGTATCGGGCCGGGCGAGTGGCGCTGGCTAACGCCCTTGGTACCGGCGTTGCCGACGACAAACTGGTCTACGCCTACGTGCCCCAGATGATTCGCTACTACCTCGACGAGGATCAGATCATCCCCAACGTGCCCACCTACCTGTGCGAAGACGCTACCCAGCAGGCCCATGTGCTGGGCAATCTAGATCAGCTTGTGGTAAAAGCGACTAACGCCTCCGGTGGCTACGGCATGCTGGTTGGCCCCCACGCCAGCGAGGAGCAACGGGCCGAATTTGGCGATCGCATTCGCGCTAACCCCCGGGGCTACATTGCCCAGCCCACCCTCTGCCTCTCACGGGTACCCACCCTGATCGACGACAGCTTCGAGGGTTGCCATGTCGATCTGAGGCCCTACATCCTCTACGGCCAGGAGATCTACGTTAACCCCGGTGGCCTTACTCGCGTCGCCCTCAAGCGCGGCTCGCTGGTGGTCAACTCATCCCAGGGCGGCGGCAGCAAAGACACCTGGGTGGTGAGGTCGGTTGACCCCGATGCGCAGCTGCCGATTCCTGGCTAATGAAAGAGTCGGGGAGTAACGGAGTGGAAGAACGCTGGAGTGAGGAAGTAAAAGTTATTTCTGCCATCTACCCCATTACCCCCCTACCTAACCCCCTCTCCCCCACCCCCTCTATCCCCACAACTCCTATGCTCAGCCGCGTCGCCGATTCGATCTACTGGTTAAACCGCTACGTTGAGCGGGCCGAAAACGTGGCTCGCTTTGTCGATGTGAACCTGAACCTGCTGCTGGATGCCCCGACGGGTATGGAGCAGCAGTG
>JBARVK010000738.1:0-2583 GCA_049646225.1 Nodosilinea sp. | reverse complement strand
GATGCAAAACTGTGGGTTAGCAACTGGTTTAAGGAGAATTTAGGCGATGAATAATGCTGCCAGATTAAGCTAGCCTTAGCCAACACCATGCGCCCCCGGACTCTCAACCGGGGGCTTTTTTAGTGGCGATCGCGCTCAATATCCCAAAGGGCCTTCTCTGCACACCATGCCCCATCCTTATCGGGATTCTTCTTCGCTACATTCATCACCAGCCGATTAGAGATGTCTCGATCGTAGGTGTATCTGTCGAGCTTCATTAGCACCCTGGTGGGCACATCAATCCCTTTTTTCGGGGGGATTGGAGTCGGCCTTCGCGGCTCTCGATCTACAGGCTTTACCGGGTTTAACTTGCTATGGATTGATGGGGGTGGTGGCGGTGGTGGCACTGGAGCTGCTGGTGCTGCTGGTGCTTTAATCAGCACCGCCTTACCTCCTACCATCTGAATCCCCGCAGGGGAAGGGGCCGCCATGGGTCGGCTGGGCTTCAATCCCCGCTTCGACAGTGGTGTAACCGCTCGCGGGGGCGTGGACTGGCTAGAGTTCGGCGCTCGCTGGCTTTTTGGTTGTGGTGATTCTGGCATCATCTTTCGATAATGCTTATAGGTAAACGGAGCCAGCAGCAGCTGAATCAAAACAGAAACAAGCCAGTATTCCATTCCCGACCATACCCCCGGTGCTCCTACCAGAGTCTTCCCGGTGCCTCGCCTAAATTCCGTACAAAACCCATCGCTACGCCAAACGGCTTACCCCTCAGTCCTGGCCGTCGCCCTCACCGTAAAATCTGTAGTTTTGTCCAGATACCCTTCCAGGTCTTTTATCCGCTGCCTCAGGTCTGCATCCACCCGGCCCAGCTCCGTCGTGAATCGCTTTGTCCGGTGGTCGATCAGCTCCTTATTGGCGTTAATCCGATAGTCTGCCATTTCCCAATGGGCGCTCTCCCTCGTCGCCTGGCGCTCATCCACCCTGGCCAGCTGCTCCGCCGCCAGCGCCAGGCGGCCCTCCAGGTCGGTAATCTGAGCTTTGCTCGCCGCGAACCGGCTGTCGATGCTGCGAACCACAGTCACCAGCACCGTCGATAGGGCCAGAATCGAACCGATCAGCGTAAAAACAACCGGGTCGATTGTCATTCGCCCTCCTCCTCTTCGTCGGCTACCTGCTGAACATCGGCGCTGCTCTGGTTCCCCCCACCCTGCAACCGGCCAGGAAACTTAGTCCGGTCACCAGCAGCAGCAAGCCCCCCTGTCAGCAGCAGCAGCACCAGAAACACGGTCACCATCGGTAGAACTAAGTCAGCCATCAAACATCACAGGGACGCCATTCTCCTGGGCGATCTGCTGCCACTCAGCCGCCGCATCGGGGGACGGCTCGCTGATGGTCTCGCAGTAGTCATAGATGGTCTGTAGGGCCTCGGCATTGGCCGCGATGGCGCTTAGCTTGAGGTCTTCGCGCCACGTTGCCGGTAGGCCCTCTGACCACGTTCTAAACGATTCTGAACGCAGTAGGGCCAGCCGAAAGCCTGGCCAGTCAGGGGCCGGGGGGCTCGGCTCAGGCTCGGGTGGGGTGTAGGGTTCCCAATCGCCGCGATCGTAGGCCGCCAGCAGCGCGGCGCGAGTGTTGGCGCTGCTGGAGTAGCTGTCGCAATCAGGTCGCCCATTGGCAAAGCATGGCACATGATGATTCTGCCCATCAGCAGTTTTTATTGTGATCACTGCCTTACCTCCCTAGTGGTCAAAAGCCCTACCAGTGAGATGATTCCAGGACTTCCTACCTTGGTCAAAAACGATGAAAAGTCAAGGTAGCCCCCTTGTATTGGGACTATCAAGCTGTTAATAGTCCAAGAATTTGTAAGCCAAGTGCTCAGTGTTGATGGCTGCCACAAAGACAGCCCCAAAAGTCCGCCCGTCCCACTAATCGATCCTGATGCCTGGTTCAGAAATGTTGCCCGAATAGGATCTACAGTCCAATAATTAGCCCCATCATTCGGGCTTAACAGATAGGCTCTGGTAAATAAGCTTTCAACGAAAACTGTTTTGTCGAGTCTGCCTGACCCACCATACAAAACGCTGCTATTCGTATTCACAAGACTTCGATTGCCAAGGAAATACGAACGTTGGATGCTTAACCACAAGCTTCCCGACCATTCCCATTGACCAGTAATTAGCCCTCCACTACTGCGTTCTCTCCATGTCTGCCCCGCCGTCGGCCCTACTGGCTCTGCCTGCTGGTCATAGGTAAACGCTGGCGTAGGCCGCCCCGTCAGGTCGGTGTAGGCCCCGCTGGTCGCCACGGGAGCAAGATTGGCCAGGGTAGCGGCCTGCGCCACCTGGCTGCTGTCGAGGGCGGCGATCTCGGTGGTGTGGGCGGCTAGGGTCGCATCCTGCGCCACCTGGCTGCTGTCGAGGGCGGCAAGGCCGACTGTAATGGGCGCTAGGCTCAGATCGCTCTCAAACGTACAGGGTGAGCCATCAGCGCGGCCCACGTAGAGCCTTTTGTTAGCGTCACTATAGGCCAGCTCACCAAACAGCAGATGGTCGGGTGGGTTGGCCCCGGTAGTCCGTTTGGCCCTCAGCCTATACATAGGTG
>JBARVK010000737.1:0-9289 GCA_049646225.1 Nodosilinea sp. | reverse complement strand
ATGCTTGAACTGTTTCGTTGGGATGTTTCTAAAATGCAGGGAATAGAGCCACTCAACTGAGACGTGAACGACACCTACTCAACCGACTTTAGTCACTGGACTCGCCAAACCGCTCAACTGCTTCGAGAGCGTCGTTGGCACGAGATCGATGTGGCAAATTTAATCGATGAGGTGGAAGACTTGGGCAAAAGTGAGCGCCGTGCGATCGCCAGCCAGCTTACCCGCCTGTTGCTACACCTACTCAAGTGGCAATATCAGCCCCAGCGCCGCTCCGACAGCTGGCTCGACTCCATCACCGATGCCCGCACCCAAATCGATTTAGCGATTCAGGATAGCCCCAGCCTCAAGGGCTATCCCGCTGAGCAATTGGAAGACAGCTACCGCAGGGCGCGGCGTCAGGCCGCCACGCAAACCAAGCTAGAACGTTCAACATTTCCAGAGACATGCCTGTATTCTTTAGACCTAGTCTTAAGCGAAGATTGGCTTCCTGAAGAGTAATGACGGCTTTGGTAAAAGGCGCTGAAACTGATTCGAGCAGGCTATCCAGCTGCGCTTGGGTGTGCTCGCTCTGCTCACAATTGCAACAATCTACCGTAGGCTAAATAAACTCGTTTTGTATCGCAAATAACGTTTTAATAGATCATGATTAAATCAACCTTCCGTCTTTCTGCACTGCTGCCCCTGGGGCTAACGCTACTGCTGACCACAGCGGCCTGCACCCGCACGCCAGACTCCCCCGATGTCAACGGCAATCCAACCGCCGAAACCGTTGACCCCGTTGACCCCGCCCCCAGTGACCCGGTTGAAGATACCGAGTCTCTACTGGCGCTCTCGGGCGATGGGCTGCAGCTAGTGGGCGACCAGAGTGGCTCGACTGTTACCCTCGCCTTTGGCACCGATATGGCCGTGGTCGAAAACGCCCTTACCGAACTGCTGGGGGAACCCATAGAGTCGGGAGAAAATACCGAATGCGGTTCTGGCCCGCAGATGATTACCCAATGGCCCAACGGCCTGACGGTACACGCCGCTGACGACGAGTTTATCGGCTGGTCAGCGAGTTCCAACACCGACGCTGATTTGACCACCATCGCCGGAGTGGGCATTGGCTCGACCCGCGGCGCACTAGAGGCGGCTTATACCGTTGAGGTGATTGAGAGTACTCTGGGTACAGAATTTTATACAGGCGACTTGTTTGGGCTGTTAAGTTCGGCTGAGCCCAATGCCACGGTTACCGATCTCTGGGCTGGAACCGTCTGCAACTTCCGCTAAAACTGTAAAAAAAACCGCCCTGAATCAGGGCGGCTTTTTGCTAATTCAGCCTAGCTTTCGTTAGAAAGCGTTGGCGATCGCTTAGTAGTCGAAGTCGCCGCCCATGCCGGCGCCAGCGGGGGCACCTTCTTTGGGTTCGGGCATATCGACGACGATGCACTCGGTGGTCAGCACCATGCCAGCGATGGAGGCCGCATTCTGCAGGGCAGAACGAGTCACCTTGGCGGGGTCAACAATACCGGCGTCAAACATATCGACGAACTCACCGTTGGCAGCGTTGTAGCCAACGTTGAAGTCTTTCTCTTTGACGCGCTCGGCAATCACCGCACCATTTTGGCCAGCATTTTGAGCAATCCGCATCAGGGGTGCCGCCAGGGCGCGAGCCACGATCGCAGCTCCGGTGTGCTCTTCAGCGGTGAGGTTAGCTTCTAACCAATCGGTCAGGTCGGGCACCAGGTGAGCCAGGGTGGTACCACCACCGGGAACGATGCCCTCTTCAACCGCTGCCTTGGTGGCGTTGATGGCGTCTTCCAGGCGCAGTTTGCGGTCCTTCATCTCGGTCTCGGTAGCCGCACCGACCTTGATCACGGCGACACCGCCGGAGAGCTTGGCCAGGCGCTCCTGCAGCTTCTCTTTGTCGTAGGTCGACTCGGTTTCTTCGATCTGGCGACGGATCTGCTCACAGCGGGCCTTAACATCCTTCTCGTTGCCTTCGGCGACGATGGTGGTGTTGTCTTTGGTGATGGTGAGGCGGCGAGCCTGACCCAGCATATCCAGCTTGGTGTTGTCGAGCTTAAGACCGGTGTCTTCGGAGATCACCTGACCGCCGGTCAGCACGGCGATGTCTTCGAGCATGGCCTTACGGCGATCGCCGAATCCAGGAGCCTTCACAGCCGCCACGTTCAGCACGCCGCGCAGACGGTTGACCACCAGGGTAGCCAGGGCCTCTTTCTCGATATCTTCGGCGATGATGATCAGAGGACGACCGGAGCGAGCCACCTGCTCCAGCACGGGAACCAGGTCCTGCACTAGGGCAATTTTCTTGTCGGTGATTAGAATGTAGGGCTCATCCAGCACCGCTTCCATGCGCTCGGTGTCGGTAACGAAGTAGGGGGAGACATAGCCCTTGTCAAAGCGCATGCCTTCGGTGACCTCCAGTTCGGTGGTCATCGACTTGCCTTCTTCCAGAGAAATGACGCCTTCGCGGCCCACTTTCTCCATGGCTTCGGCGATCATCTGGCCCACTTCTTCGTCGTTACCGGCGGAGATAGAACCCACCTGGGCGATCGACTTAGAGTCGCCGACGGGGCGGGCGTGCTCAGCAATCTTCTCGACCAGAAACGCGGTGGCTTTGTCGATGCCGCGCTTGAGGGAGATGGCGTTGGCACCGGCAGCGACGTTGCGCATCCCCTCTTTAACCATGGCGTGGGCCAGCACGGTGGCCGTGGTGGTACCGTCGCCAGCGGCGTCGTTGGTTTTAGAAGCAGCCTGACGAATCAGCGCGACGCCGGTATTTTCAATGTTGTCTTCAAGCTCAATTTCTTTGGCGATGGTGACGCCGTCGTTGACGATTTGGGGTGCGCCAAACTTCTTCTCCAGCACCACGTTGCGGCCTTTGGGGCCGAGGGTAACTGCGACGGCCTCGGTCAGAATGTCCATACCCTTTTCAAGGGCGCGACGGGCGTTCTCGTTGTAAACAATGCGTTTAGCCATGGAATCGATTTTCTCCGAAAAGAAGTTATGGGATGAATGCGAAAACGTGAAGGGAAGGACTATTTAGCGGTTAGAATTTGCGGACTCGTAGGTTGGGTGAAGCGCTAGCGGAACCCAACGAAACTTGGCAAAGATAATGACAAATAATGCTTTGCAATTGGCGAAGGTCATGGTGGGCATTGCCCACCCTACGCGGCCAAAATCCAAATTCTCAACGCTAGAGTTGGCTTAGCCCAGCACAGCTAGAATGTCTTTCTCAGACAGCAGCACAAACTCGTCGCCGCCCAGCTTGATATCGGTACCGGCGTACTTGGAATAGAGCACCTTGTCGCCAATTTTGACTTCCATGGCCTGACGGCTGCCCTTGTCGTCGGTTTTACCGGGACCTACAGCGGTAATTTCGCCCACCTGAGGCTTTTCCTTGGCGGTGTCAGGTAGCAGAATGCCGCCAGCGGTGGTCTCTTCGGACGCACTTACTTTAATCAAAACTCGATCGGCTAGGGGCTTAACGCTAGATGCCGCCAAAGTGATAGCTGCCATACAATGCTTCTCCGGATTTGCTATTAAGACAGCGCCTGAGGGATAGACCCTACACAATACAGGCGCACTACACAGTTTTAGAACTTAGCACTCGCAAGCTCTGAGTGCTAATTTACGGTGCGAAGGGGGGCGATCGCAACGCAGCACCCTGTACGGGTTCCCGAACTGCGGCCCGAGAGGGTTGCTTAGAACTGCGGCCCGAGAGGGTTTTTGGGGCGCGATCGCTGTCAGAATCAGGCTGGGAGAAGGCCTCGTTTTACTCCCCCCTGCCACTACCCAAACCCATGCCATGCCCTCTTTGCCCAGCCCCAAGGTTTTGCTGCCCGTGCTGACCAGCTTTCTCTTTGCGGGCAGCTTTATTGCGGGCAAATACACCACCGTTGAACTGGGGCCATTGACCACCACTCTGCTGCGCTACCTGATTGCGATGGGCGTACTCGGACTTCTGATTGGTTGGCAGCCGCAGTCTGTGAAGGCGCTGACTGTGGCGCGATCGGACTGGTGGGCCATGGGGCTGTTGGGGGCCTTTGGCGTGGTGGGATACCACTATTTTTTCTTTAGCAGCCTGCGCTACACCGCCACGGCCAACACCGCCATTATCAACGCCTTCAACCCGGTGGTAACGGGGGTGATGGCCGCTCTGTTTATTGGCGAGCGGTTGACCCGCCGCCAGTACGGCGGCATTGGGCTGGCCCTTTTGGGGGTGCTGACGCTGCTTACCCGGGGAAAATTAACCACCCTACTGACCCTGGAGCTGAATCGAGGCGATTTGCTCATGCTGTGCGCGGTGCTGTGCTGGGTGGTGTATTCCTTAATCATTAAACAGCTGAGCCAGCGCTACTCGGGGCTGACGATTACGTTCTATGCCGCTGTGGCAGGGGTGGGGCAACTGCTGGTGTTGGCCTCCCTCGAAGGCTGGTGGCGGCAGGTAGCAACCCTGTCGCTGACCTCGCTACTGGCGATCGCGTACATGGGCATCGCCGCTTCAGGGGTTGCCTACCTGTTGTTTAACCTCAGCATTCAGCGCATCGGCCCCACCCGCACCGCCAGCACGGTCTATAGCCTGGTACCCATTTTTGTGGCGAGTCTGGCCTGGCTGTTTTTTCGAGAACCGCTGACGGGGTCGATGGTCGCCAGCATGGGGCTGATTTTGCTAGGCATCAACGTGGTGCTGAGCCAGCCTAAGCCCGGCCATTAGCCGTTAACTCAGGCCAAAGTCAGGGAACTCAGCCTGAATCTGCGGCGCGATTTGAGCGGCTATGAACTGATTGAGATTAGAGGCTGGGTGCGACCGATCGGCAAAGGCAAACGATCGCGAGTCAAGGTTGTCTGGTAAACCGGTGGCTTGGGTGAGATATTCCAAATAAGAGATGTTTGTGATCGGCGTTAACCCTGCCGCCAGTACTGACTGCTGCCAACCCTGTAGACCCGCTTCAAATACGTCAATACCATCGATGACCATGACGTTTTCTACCAAATCGCAACCAATCTGCTGGTTCTCAAGATACTCTTGGGCACCCTCTAAAACACCGACGAGAAAATCGTTGGCCTGCCCAAAGAGGTCGCTGCCCAGCAGCTCATCGGTCAGGTTATCGAACATCGGTGAAAATCCGGTACCGGCAAACAGGGCAGCGCCAAAGCTAGCCGCACGCGTAGAAAAGTCTTCTAAATCGTTTAGCGCTCGAGCCGCACTATCGCCAACAACCTGGGTGATATCGTCGAACAGGTCATGGCCATCGCTAGGGTCGTTGTAGAGGTCGAACAACCGGGTGTTGATTTCTGCCGCCACCCCCGTCAGAAATGCTCGGGTTTGACCCGCAAAATCGCCGGGCAGCCGCGCATCAACGGCCGCGTCAGTTTGAATCGAAAACGGTGAATCGCCCAGCCTTGACGGGCCGATGATCACAATGTCGTCAGCGAGGCCCTCCAGGCTACTCACGGCGGTTTCGATATTGCCTACAATTTGGGAGGCCAACGTGATTTTGAGGGCACGGTCGTCCTCCTGATCAGGGGTTGCGAGCACAGCGACAAAACTGTTGATATCCACCAGCACGTCAAACACATCGTTGCTGCCAATGCTAAGGAGGATATCGGGCCTCTCCGTAGGATCCTCAGGAATGCCAGCCGCAGTTAAATTTTGAGCGAACAACGCAATCTGACTCTGCACACCAAAGGGCAACGTTTGTGATTGATTGCCCACGGAGCCAAACAGTCCCGACGTAGCCCCAGCAATGGCGTAGCTAATATTCTCTATCAGCGGATTAAGCGTAGACGCACTACCCGGCAGTCTTGCCCCCAGGACTAATGATTCGGGGAGAATGCCCAGCTGAGCAACGATAGCTTCGCCCAGCACCAAATCATTGGATGGTTTGCCGTCGCTATAGGGAGGGTCAGCAAAGGGCAGATCCGGAAACGGAGTGATACCAAAGGGCGATAAGAGGTTTGTTAAATTTCCAATGTCAAGCAGGCTATCGCCTAACAACGTAATAGTCATAGCTTTGGGGGCTTAAGGTATAAGCCTAATTATTGGGGGCAATCTAGATATATTTCAAGGGCAGAATACAACATGAAATATGGCGGCAGTGAGTGTTGTACATGCCCTTATACGTGATTTTTCGGTACCCATAATAGAAACTGTGACAGATATCTTTTGCCTACTGTGGAGAGATGTGGCAGGGAATGTAGGGCTAAAAATTTGATGCGCAAAATCGCTCTATTTTTCTGTCAGCGCCTGAAATGTATCGACATCATTTCGCGCGAAATATTATTCGCGCGAAATGATATTGCGCCAGAGCGCAGCGAGCGGGTTGAGTTTGACTAGGTTGAGTAGCCGAACTCAGCTAGGGTAGCTCATAAGCACCGTTCATAAACCCTGACGGCGTTCCCAGCGGAGAACAGTCAGGCTGCATCTGTGTAGCGACTCTATACCAATTAGATGGGAGCAGCGGGTATGGTCTACGTCAATAGCTCTCTTCGGGGTTGACGGTGTGCAGGGCGAGGTCGTGGTTGGCTCGGTTGAGGCGATCGGCGATCGCGCGCCGCCACTTCAGGCTGATAGTGTCGTCAGCCAAGACCTGCTGAGCCTCTTCGCGATACTGGGCGCTTTGTACTGTACCGACGTCTTCAAGCTGTTTCAGGTGCTCAAATACTTCTTGGGGAGTTGTCATAGCAGTAGTCCTTATTGAATTAAGCTGGCCTGAGGCCATTTAGGCCAGACGCTAGAGCGTCTCTCCCTATTTTCTGAGAACCCCCACCTAACGACCACTGTTAAGGCTGAACCTTTACGCCTCGACAAAGTTCGTTGTGCTTCGCAATAGGATGTTGCACTTCGCCTACAACCATTAAACGGTAGCTTTTAATACAAAATATTGCTTTTTGGCGGAGCTGTTTCCCCCTGGCGGAACCTTAAGAGAGCGGTGTTTCACCCATCCCTTCATCCCTGGTGTTAGCTATGTCCAGCTCAATTTTGTCTGACGCCAACCGCCGTCTAGAGCGGGCGCTCAAATACGTCTCGATTTCTGACGACGCCTCTGAGCGGCTGCGCTATCCAAAAGCCAGCCTCACCGTGTCGATTCCGGTACGAATGGACAACGGCACCCTGAGGGTCTTTCAGGGCTACCGGGTGCGCTACGACGACACCCGTGGCCCCACCAAGGGGGGCATTCGCTTTCACCCCGACGTCACCCTCGACGAGGTGCAGTCGCTAGCCTTTTGGATGACCTTTAAGTGTGCGGCCCTAAACTTACCCCTGGGTGGAGCGAAGGGCGGTGTGACGGTTAACCCTAAGGAGCTGTCGAAGTTTGAGCTAGAGCGGCTGAGCCGAGGCTATATCGATGCGATCGCCAACTTCATCGGCCCCGATGTCGACATACCAGCGCCCGATGTCTACACCAACCCCATGATCATGGGATGGATGATGGACCAGTACAGCATTATTCGCCGCAAGCTCAGCCCGGCTGTGATTACCGGCAAACCGCTCAGCATGGGCGGCAGCCAGGGGCGCGACACCGCCACCGGCACTGGCGCGTTTTACGTACTCCAAGCGATGATGGCTAAGTTTGGCCAATCGCCCCAAACTACGACCGTAGCGGTGCAGGGGTTTGGCAACGCGGGCAGTGTGATCGCCCGGCTGCTGTTTGATGCTGGGTATAAAGTCGTGGCCGTCAGTGATTCCCAGGGGGGTGTATATTCCCCATCTGGGCTCGATATCCCCAGTATTCAGCAGTTTAAGACCTCAACCCGCAGCCTCAAGGCGGTGTACTGCGAAGGCACAGTCTGCAACATCGTGCAGGATCACGCCGTGATTACCAACGCAGAACTGCTGGCCTTAGATGTCGATATTCTGATTCCGGCAGCCCTGGAGAATCAAATTACGGCAGAGAATGCCGATGCGATCAGGGCCCGCTATGTCTTTGAGGTGGCCAATGGTCCCACCACCTCCGAAGCCGACGACAGGTTGGCAGCAAAGGGCATTTATGTCTTCCCCGACATTTTGGTGAATGCCGGTGGGGTGACGGTGAGCTACTTTGAGTGGGTTCAAAATCGCAGCGGCCTCTACTGGTCGATCGAAGATGTCAACACCCGCCTGAAGTCGATGATGGTGTCTGAGGCCGAACAGATCTGGAAGATTGCCCAGGATCTCGACATTCGACCCCGCACGGCCGCCTACGTGCACGCCCTAGAGCGCCTGGGCGATGCCCTCAATGCCAAAGGCACCCGCGACTACTACGTCAGCGGCATTTAGCCCTGAGTATTCACGAAATCGGCAATTAACGGCTGTCATTTCCGCGAAGACGGGACTCCAGATGAGGGCAACCAACCTCAGGCAGGAGTCTCGCCCCGCGCCTTGCTCTGTGCGGAAATGACGGACCATTCAGCAACGTCATGGAGAAGGCAGGTTAAATCATTGACCAATCGGGCTACAAATCCGGTTTTTTGTATCAGCGTTCTAAAAATGTAGGCTTTAAACCCAGACACGGAACATGTGGATAGCAACCCAGCGGCTAGTGCTGCGAGAATTTCGGCGGGACGATGCTTAGCCGCTTGCTCCTATTCTGGCCGCTCCCGAGGTGATGCAATTCTCCCCTACAGGGCCTCTCTCAACAGAGCAAACCCAGGCAAAAATAGATGAATTTATCGCTTTATATAAGGCCTTTGGGTTTGGCAAGCGGGCTGTTTTAGAAAAAGACAGCCATGAGTTGATAGCGAGAGTACCTCTACTGATTGTTGTAGGTCTGAATACGACCGTACCCTAGCGTTTGCCCTACCCCATTGTCACCAGCGGGATAGCCCACCACCCTGAACACATACACGCCGCCCCAGGGATTGCGAGCCGTTGCTAGCGTCACCGTTGCGGTTTCGCCCGGCTGCACCGGCTGTTCAAAGACCACCAAAACATGAGCAGGGTCTTCCGGTGCTCCGCCCACGCTAGCCAGCGGGAGATTGGGGCCGTTGGCGTAAACCCCTCCTCGCTGCGCCGTCGTGCTGGCTAGCTTAAAGTCAATGTGCTGAGCCGCTTCTAAAGGCATAATGGCGATCGCCTCTAAGGGTTCACCAGCATCTGCTGGTACTTCTATAACGAAGTGATATCGGCCGCTGAAGCCAGCTGCGTAATCGAAGGTAGTTGCCTCTACTAGCTTTGGGGATTGGTCAAACACTACCCGGCCGTCGGCTAGGCGAGCCGCGTGGACGGTACCAGCGGCGGCGGTACTGAGAAGACCTAGGGCAAGGGCACTGGCCTTAAATGCTTGAGAAAGCTTTTTCATGG
>JBARVK010000736.1:0-10092 GCA_049646225.1 Nodosilinea sp. | reverse complement strand
TGAAGGCCACCACGAAGCAGGTGGTCGCAGCGAGCAGGGTGGGAATCATCAACACGCCGAACCAGCCCACATACAGGCGGTTCTCGGTGCTGGTGACCCACTGGCAAAACTGCTCCCACAGGGAGGCAGATTGTTGACGTTGTAAGGTCGTTGTCATGATTGAAATAAGTGCAGTTAGGTTTGCAAAGTGCTCATCCGCAAGGGGTAAGCGGGTATGTATATCACTACCTTAACCGAATTGTTGCGGTTTGTAAACCTTGCTCTCGATAGAGATATTGGGGTTTGGGCTTAGGTGGCAGCCGCCGATCGCCTCTTCCCCCAAGCTTTCTGGGCTCTAGCTACCTGCTGAGGAGCGGGAATGGCCTGAAACAATTCCACGGCTTTGTAAAGAAAAATCTCGCCATCTGCGGCCAGTTTGGGCTGATGGGCCAGGGTGAGTGCGCACTGCAGGTAGGCCGCCGCCAGATCGCCGCGGGCACCGACTTCATCCAATAGGGCGATCGCGCTCCGACAATCCTCCACAGCCCCAGCCCAATCTCCCTGCTGAGATTTGAGTCGGCCCAGCCCCACCAGGGCATTGGCCTTAATCTGCAGGTAGTGCCCCGCCTCCGCCGCCTGAATCGCCCCCTTGAACAGCGATTCAGCGGTATCTAAATCACCCAGGTTGAGATAGGTGTGGCCCAAAAGCTGCACAAAGAAAGCGTATCGCCCGCTTTGCCCCCGGCCTCGCACTTGCTCAATGACGGCATCAGCCAGCGTTTTCGCAGCGCTCCGATCGCCCTGGTAGGAGAGCACCAGCGCCAGGCAGCTGGTAGCCTTGTCAGCCCAGGGCTGGTGGCGAGTGCCAATGGCGGTGGCAATCACCTGGCTAAACCAGGTGGCGGCGGTCTCCAAATTCCACAGGTCGAGGTGATACAGCCCCAGGCTGAGCTGAGAGTCGACCACCAGCATGGTGAGATAGTACCAGCGGTGGGTAGCGGCGTCGGGAGCCTCTGTGTGCAGACAGGTTTGAGCGATCGCGATCGCGTTTTGCTGACAGGCGATCGCCCGCTCCATGTGCCCTTGAATCCAGTACAGGTCGCCCAAAATGTTGGCCAGTTCGCTAGCGTCGGCATTCTCTGGCGGAATGTGGTCGATGATGGCGGTGATTGCATCGGTGACGGGCTGCACCAGACCCATGCGGTAGAGGGTGCTGCCCAGGGGTAAAAACTGCTGCCATTGGTTGTCGCGGCTATGCAAAATCACCTGCGCGGCGGCTCCGTAGTCTTGAATCGCAACATAGTGGTAGTAAGCTTCCAATGCCTGGATGGCATCATCCAGGCTGCAAATGCGCTGAATGCTGTCGCTCCAGCAGCGGGCGGCGGCGCGGTGGGCCAATTCCCACTCGGTATGGTCTTCAGCACTGGCAGTGAGCTGGGCTAGGGCACCCGCTCTCACTACCGGGTGCAACCCGTAGCGACCCTGGCGGCACTCCAGCAGCGATCGATTGCGCAAAGAGGTGATAATGGCCTGGTGACGCTGGGCAGGAATGTCGGCCATCAGGCACTGCACCAATTCCCAAGGAATCGTAGGTACATCTTGATAGCGGTAGACGCCCAGGCGGCAAAACAGACGATAGGCATCGGGATCGAGGGGTTGCAGACGGTAAATCTGGCTTTCAACCAGGTTTTTCAAGTCCATGGGGCCGAGCAAATCTTGGCTGTGGGCCTGCCAGTAAAACGCGAGGCTGCCTTCAAAATCGGCCTGTACGGCCCCCACCAAAATTTCCATCGCTTTGGCGTTGCCGCCGTAGGCAGCGTGCATGGCGGTTAACACAGCGCCGTTTTCAGGAATGCCCCGATGGGCGAAGTAGGTGGCCCAGGCGGTGACGCTCAACCCCGGCAGCCGATAGTGGGCAACGGGAATGCCCGGTTCGCAGAGGCGATCGCGGCTAGTGATCAGCGTTAGTGTGTGCCCGCGACTATCGGCTAACACCCGCAGCAACTCGCTGTAGCGACGGTGAGACGGACTAAATTGGCCCTGGGCATCGAGGGCTGGCTCCAGGTTGTCGATCAGAACGGCTACCCGCTGCTGGCGCAGGTGCCGACGCAGGCGATCGAGGGTGACGCCAAACTCGCGCCCCGGCTCGATGCCAAAGTCCTGGCGTAGCCATTCTTCGACCACCCATTCCACCGGGGTGATGTCGGCGGGGTCTTTGGCCATCAGCAGCTCAAGGGTGAGATCGACCGACTGCAGGGCGACGAAATGCTGGGCCAGGGTGGTTTTGCCGAGGCCCCCTTCGCCCTGAATCAGAATGGTGCGATCGCCCTGGGCGATCAGGGCAGTGAGGTCATCGATCGCCGCCTGACGACCGACAAAGTTTGGGTTTGCCGAAGCGATCGCAGCAGGTTGGGCACTATCAACGGGAACCAACGCCTCTGGCGATTCCGCCGAATCTACAAAGCCCAGGGCAGCGCTGGCTCCCGATACATCGATGCCCATCTTGAAGAGCGATCGCTTCAGGGCCGACTTGAGGGTCGATTTCGTCACCTTCTCGCCGGTTGCTTTTGAGAGCAGCCGCCACATCTGGTAGGCGACATCCTTAATATGGCCCTCGGTATATCCGGCAGTATTGGCAATATCGAGGTACTTTTGCCCCTGCCACACCTGGCGCAGAATGGTGCGCTGCAAATCGTTCAGATGCCGTCCGGTAACGGTGAAGACAAGCCGGTCTGCCAGATCTACCGCATCTGAAGCCATAAACTGTGTGCTGCTCCTACGGCCACAACTTTAGCCGAGATTACAGGTCTCTACATCCCTGGGGTTGCGGATGCCGACTTTTTCCGCCCCTAGCGGTTTGGGCATTGGGAATAGAGCCGACTGTTGCCGACTGACCCCAGGCAATCGCAGCGCTACGGTGAACTGACATAAGTCTAAAGCTTTCATGCGGGGTTAAAAATGACTACGGCAATGGTGCTTGCAGCCTCTATATCGGGCAATGAAGATTTAGCCGGAGCTTGGCCGCTCAAGTTCGGATTCAAACAGGCGCGACGGCGGATACAAGCGCTGACCCAGCGGTATGTGACGGTGGAATGTTTGGGCGATCGCCTCGCCGACCTGCCCCACCAATTCAGAAATCCCCAGCCGCGCCGATTGAATTCAGTGAACTGGGCCAGCATCTCCTCCGACCAGCTCAGCGGCATTTCCCTCGATACCTTCTGCGCTATTCTGCTGGGCACCATCAACACCGAGGCCCCCATTCGCGGCTACACCCAGGCTAGCCGCCAGTACCTGGAGCAGTTCTACCCTGATATGGCCCAGTTTGTCGGGGGTACCGTGGATAGGGACGGGCAGGTGATCGTCCCAGGTCTGTGGGAGCGAGAGGAAAAGCGCCACACCCCAGCGCTGATCACCCTATACAAAAAGCTGGCAGGGGAATCTCCCAATTCCATGCCTCACCGCGCCCGGCCCTACACCCCCAGCGGCGACCCCCGCGCCGACCTCTACCGCCATGGGCTGCACCGTATCGCTACCGAGTGCAGCGCAGCCTGTCTCTACCTGTGGATGATGGCCTACACCACCGGCCCGCTTCAGGCGGTGCTGGGCGAGCTGCTAATTGACGAAATTAACCACATGACCAAGTTCTGGGGCTTTGGTCGCTGGGCCTACCCCGAAACCAATGTGAGGATGATTGTCTGCACCCTATCCCAGTCGATGGTGCAAAAGTGGCGACAGCCGAATCTCCAGGGCAGCCTGATTCACACCCTGCGCCGCATGACGACAGAACTGGCCTGGGAACAGTGGAGCCTCAGCCATCAGCTCACCTTGCTCTACAGCTTTGACCAGGTGATGCAGGTGCTGTGGCGGTGGGCGCGATCGCTCACGCCCGCCTATTTAACAACCTTATTTGGCCCCCATCCCATGCACCCTGCACCTGTGTTTTTTAGGAATTTAAATCTATGATTCAATCTCATTATTCAACTCTGCCAGCGGATCTGCACCCCGAGGCGCTGCCTCAGCATGTGGCGGTGATTATGGACGGCAACGGGCGCTGGGCCACCCAGCGGGGGCTGCCGCGCATCGCGGGCCACCGCCAGGGCGCTAAAACGGTGAAAGACCTGTTGCGCTGCTGCAAAGACTGGGGCATTGGCGCACTGACAGTCTATGCCTTTTCAACCGAAAACTGGCGGCGACCGATGGCAGAAGTCACCTTTTTGCTGAGCCTGTTTGACCGCCTGCTGCGCCGCGAACTGGCGGAAATGCAGCGTGAGGGCGTGCGAATTCAGTTTTTGGGCGACCTGTCACCCCTGCCCGATCGCCTGCAAGACCTGATGCAGGAGGCAATGACCCTAACCCGCCACAACCAGCGCGTGCGGTTTAACGTGGCCGTCAACTACGGCGGCCGCCAGGAGCTGGTCGCGGCCACGCGCCACATCGCCCAGCAGGTGGCCTGCGGTGCCCTCTCCCTAGAGCAGGTGGATGAGGACTGTCTGGGGCGGGCGCTGCTGACGCACCCGCTACCTGACCCCGATTTACTGATTCGCACCAGCGGCGAACAGCGACTGAGCAACTTTTTGCCCTGGCAGCTGGTCTATACCGAGCTGTACTTTACCAATCTGCTGTGGCCAGAGTTCGACCGCGCCGCTTTTCACCAAGCTTTGCAGGGGTACCAGCGGCGGCAAAGACGCTTTGGTAGCCTTGCACCCGTGCCCTTAGTGCAAGGCTTTTAGGGAAAAGCTAACGACTTTCCCTAGAACTGGACAGACAGGATTGCTTTCTGACGCAAAACGCTGTTGCGAGAATCTTGACTGCTTCCTACCGCGAGCCCTAGGCTGCCTCTGCCAGGGTGGGGTAGTCGATATACCCCTCGGCACCACCGCCGTAGAAAGTGTCGGGGTTGGGCTCATTAAGCGGAGCGTTCTTCGCAAAGCGTTCGGGCAGGTCGGGGTTAGCGATAAACAGCTTACCGTAGGAGACCAAGTCGGCATCTCCATGGGCGATCGCCTGATCCCCCGATTCCTGGTCGTAGTCCCAGTTCACCATCAGTAGACCGTCGTACAGCGGCCGGAACTCCTTGGTGGGGATGGCCGTGCCGCCGTGGCGTAGATCGGATTCGCTGGGTTCGAGCAGATGCAGGTAAGCCAGGTTGAACTGATTCAGTGCTTGAATGGCGTAACCGAAAGTGGCCCTGGGGTTAGAGTCGGTCATATCGTTGAAGGTGCTGCTCGGGGAGAGACGCACGCCGACGCGCTGTCCACCAAACACCTCTACTACAGCCTCTGTCACCTCCAGCAGCAGGCGGGCGCGATTTTCGACCGAGCCGCCGTAGGCATCGGTGCGGTGGTTGCTGCCATCGCGCAAAAACTGGTCGAGCAGGTAGCCGTTGGCCCCGTGTACCTCGACTCCGTCAAAGCCTGCCTCCCAAGCATTCTTAGCCGCCTGGCGATACTGATCCACAATGCCAGGGATTTCGTTTAGTTCCAGCGCTCTGGGAGTGACAAAGGGCTGCATACCCTCATAGGTCATGGCATCACCCTGGGGCTGAATGGCGCTGGGGGCCACGGGCGTAGCACCATCAGGCTGTAGAGACGGGTGCGAAATACGGCCCACGTGCCAAAGCTGAAGGAAAATCCGACCCCCCTTGGCGTGAACGGCCTCGGTTACCTTTTGCCATCCGGCTACCTGTTCAGCACTGTGGATACCGGGGGTAGCGGGGTAGCCCATACCCTGAGGGGAGACCTGGCTGGCCTCGGTGATGATGAGCCCAGCGGAGGCCCGTTGCTCGTAGTAGGTCACGTTTAGCGGCTGCGGTACATTGCCCTCCCCGGCTCGGTTGCGGGTGAGGGGAGCCATCACAATGCGGTTGGGCAGTTCGTAGGCACCCAGTTGAATGGGGGTAAACAAGTTCTTTTCAGTAGACATAGGAGTTTCCTTCGGGATAGTTAGAACCAGGGCTTTCTGGCGGAACGGTATCGATCAGGTAGGGGCGAATGCCATTCGTTCGCCCTGGCGGACAACCGAGACCAGAGGCAACAACATAGCGGCACGGTATGGGTTTGGTAGGGGCAAACAGCCGTTTGCCCCTACGGGCGGCTGTGACGGGTTAGCTCAGCAGCGGCTCGATCGCATTGGTGAGGGTAGCCTTAGACACGGCCCCCACTACCTGCTCCATTTTCTCGCCGCCCATGAACACCATCAGCGTAGGAATGCTGCGAATGCCGTAGTGGGAGGCGATGCTGGGCTGCTCATCGGTGTTGACTTTGACCACCTTGAGCTGCCCTTCATACTGCTGGGCGACCTCGTCAACTACGCTGGCGACCATACGACAAGGGCCACACCACGGAGCCCAAAAATCGACCAGTACGGGCACGTCGCTTTTCAGCACCTCGGCCTGAAACGTCTCTTGAGTAATACTGACAACTGCGGACATCTAATACCTCCGCCGATTGGGCGAATTTCAATTGTCCGAAAAACTTGAACAATCAAACTATAGCGCTCCCCGTGGCATAATGCAACTATGCGACCTATTCATCATCCCAACTGCCAAGACATTGCTCTAGAAGGAGTTCTGTACGCCCTGGGCGACCCCGTGCGGCTCGAAATTGTGCAGCGGCTAGCCGCTAACGACGAGCTGTCTTGCTCTGATCTCGACTTGGGGGTAGCGAAGTCAACCCTCTCCCATCACTTCAAGATTTTGCGCGAGGCTGGGGTGCTGCACTGCCGCAAGCAGGGCACCCAGCACATGAATTCCCTGCGCCGCGACGATTTAGAGGCGGCGTTTCCTGGTCTGCTCGACAGCATTTTGAAGGCGGCTCGGGTAAACCTTGAAGGCTAACCTGGACTATTAGAGTGCACAGCTGGGACCGCTATTCCTCCAGAAGTTTTTCAGAATAGCCTCTTGTGGAATGGGCTTCTGGTCCGTTCTGCCATGGCTAGCTCAGGACTATGAATAATCTGGGTGATTCTAAAACGGCTACGACTCCAGAACACCGCTCAAAAGGGGCTCAATCTCTAGCTCCCGCTCAGGATCGCGAATGGCGTCGGCAACTTTTTTGACAAAGCTGGCGGTAGGTACAGCGAGCAGCAGCCCCAGAAACCCGGCAAACTTTGCGCCTACTAGCAACGCCAGGACAATCACTGCGGGGTTGAGCCCGGTAATACCACCCATTAGGCGGGGGGCCACCAAATTATCGTTAATTTGGCCCAGCACGATCGCGACGCCCAAGACTTTAAGGGCCAGCCAAACATCCTGGAACGCCAACAATGTGCTGATACCTACCACTGCTACCGTGCCGCCAAAGGGGATGACGCTAACCAGGCCAATCACCAAACCAAACAGCAGGCCAAAGGGTACCTTAAGTAAAATGAGCGCCGTCGCCTGGGCCACTGCCAGAATCAGGGCCAGGGTCGCCTGCCCCGAAAAATAGCCCTGGAAACTCGGCCTCAAGGAAGCTCGAATCTGCGATCGCCAGGGAGTCGGCAGCCAGCTCAGTAACCCTTCCCAAAGCGGGTCGCCGTTGATGACCAGCAATATAGCTAGCACGGCTGTAATCAACAAGTTGAGCGCGCTATCAAGGGTGCTGAGGGTAACGCTAATCGCCTGGGTCGTGGTGGCCTGCAAAGCGCTCGTGAGCTGGTTGGCTGCTTCCACCGTTAGCTGGTCGAGGTTAAACGGCAGATTTTGAAAGATGGTTCGATCTTCTAACAGCAGCAGCTGGGTTTTGGCGCGATCGATCCAGCCCGGCAGGCGCTCGGCAAACTCGTTGAGCTGCTGCCCCACCTGGGGACCTAGGAAAACCACCAGGACAGAGGTAAGCACCACGGCCAGCAGCACCACCAGCCCCACCGCCAGGCTGCGGGCTAAGCCGCGTTTTTCTAGCCAGTCGATGGGGTAGTCGAGCAAAAAGGCGATCAGGGTGGCGGTAATCGCCATGCTGGTGATGGGTTGCAGCATTCCCCCTAGCCGGTAGAGTAGCCAGCCGTTCAGACAGATCAAGGGGAAGGCCAAGGCTGCGATCGCCCATTTAGGCAGTTTAGGAAAAGAGATCATGGGTTAACGCTCACTGTTCTAATGCCGAAATGTCGAGATCGGCCAAAGTTGTGAAAAAGGCCTTCAGACGCTCGCCCATCTTAGCCACCCCCCCCGCCACGTTCGACTCAATGTTCAGCGGCAGCACCGGATCGTGTAGCGACATCCGCATCATGAACCAGCCGTTTTCATCCGGCTTTGAACAGGCGACGCGTACCCCTTCGTAGCTGGGCACAACCGACCAGTCGGGCTGAGTATCGACAAAGGCTTTCAGCTGATTCATCACCTCGGCACCGTGGGCCTGAGCCTCGGGGGCTAAAATTGTCAGTCGATACTCCTGGCTATCGTGGGGGTCTTGCAGGGTGGCGATCAAGTCGCTGAGGCGCTGGCCGACCAGGCGGGCTTTGGCTAGCTCAACCAGCAGCTTGCTGACTAAGTAAGCGCCGTCATCTAAAAAGTAATTTTCCTTCATGGCTCCGTGGCCTGAGGCTTCGATCGCAAGCCAGCTGGGCTGGCCTACCTCATTTAGCCGAATCGCCTCGTTGATGACGTTCTTATAGCCGCGTTTAAAGCGGTGGTGAATGCCCCTCAGGTCGTCTTCGATGAACCGGGTCAACCCATCGGAGGTGGTGGAGTCGGTGACGATGGTGGTGCCGGGGTGCTCTCGCAGCACAATAGCCGAAATCAGCGCAATCAGTCGGTTGCGGTTGAGTTCACGGCCATCAGAGTCGACTGCGGCACCGCGATCGACATCGGTGTCAAAGATCAGGCCCAAGTCTGCGCCTTGGGTGATGACCGCCTGGCAGATCGAGGCCATGGCCGCCTCGTTTTCGGGATTGGGCACATGGTTGGGAAAGGTGCCGTCGGGGTCGAGGAACTGGCTGCCGGTGGTGTCTGCGCCCAGCGGTTCGAGCACCTGACTGGCGAAAAAGCCGCCCGCCCCATTGCCTGCATCGACGATAATTTTGAGCCCCTGTAGCGGTTGGTCAAAGTTTTCGGAATGGTTGACCGACTGGCGAATCTGCTGCACCAGACCCGCCGCGTAGGCCCCAATTAAGTCACGGCTTTCTACCGGGCCAGAAACCTCAGCCGCAGCAAAATTGCTCTCCTCAGCTAGGTCCAAAATGCGCGAGATGTCGCCTTTGCCCAGTCCCCCCTGGCGAGTAAAAAACTTGAGCCCGTTGCGGTTGAAGGGCAGGTGGCTGGCGGTCATCATGATCGCGCCGTGGCAGCCAAACTCGGGCAGTACGGTGGACATAAACATAGCCGGGGTCGAGGCCATGGCCACATCCAGAACGCGACAGCCCAGGGAGGTCATACCTGCGATCGCGGCTTGCATCAGCTCAGGCCCAGAGAGGCGGCTGTCGCGCCCCACGGCAATGGTCAATCTCGCGGTCGGGATATTTAACTCTGCGGCCAGCCAGGTGGCAAAGGCCTTGCCTAGGGTAGTGACGACCGCCGGAGTGAGGTTGACGGCCTGATCGGGAATGCCTGTCAGGGCGACGCCGCGAATGTCAGAGCCGTTTTGCAGGGTGGCCCAATTGATGGATGTAGTAGATGGGGGCATGGGGGCGATCGCTCGTGCTGTTAATTCCCTTCACCATAGAAGCCGCTTCTGACTTCTGGCGATTTCTTCAGCTTTTTTGCGCCTGAAGCCCGCCTTACCCCTGGCTAACGGCTATCTGGCGCGGAGCTACAGCCCGACAGGGGTTTCCGTAGCAGACCTGCCCCGGCGGCAAGGATTTAAAGACGCTGCTGCGCGCGCCCACAACGCTGTTGGCTCCCACCGTTACCCCAGGGGCGATAAAGCAGTCGGTGGCAATCCAGACGCCGTTTTCTATCACCACGGGCGCTACTACCAGACCAAAGTGAGGATCGTGAAGATTGTGGCTGCCGGTGCAGAGATAGCTTTTCTGCGAAATCACGCAGTGCTGGCCAATGGTGATGGGCACCAGGCTGTAGAGCACCACGTCGTCGCCAATCCAGCTATGGTCACCAATGGCCACGTGCCAAGGGTAGGTAAATCGAGCCGTGGGGCGAATCACCACGTCTTTGCCGACGGTGGCCCCAAACTGCCTTAACAG
>JBARVK010000735.1:0-3343 GCA_049646225.1 Nodosilinea sp. | reverse complement strand
AGCTGGGATGCTCTGACGGCAAAGCTGAATGAGGTCAGCAGCAACTCTGCCAACCCTGGGGGCGGGATGCCAAGCTCTACCCGCAGTGACGTACTAGAGCGACTTGATGCGATTGAGCGGGAGATGGTATCTCTGCGGGGCAGCCTGGAGCAGGTGCTGGGGTTGCTGCAGAAGATGGCAAATCAGAGCAGTGACTGTCGCATCAAGAACGACGATATCCGCTAATGTCAAGTCCGCTTAATCGACCTCACTATGAACTTAAGGTAGACAAGGGTTAGCGGCTTATAATTCTTAAGCTAATTGGCCGGACTTGATATGAGGTCGCTGGCTTTAACCAATGTAGGGTGGGCACTGTACTCTTTGGCAAAATTTGCCTCACCCCACAGTGGTCAGGCTTGGTACAGGTGCTACTCTTCCTTGGCTTTCAGCAGCGCGATCGATCGCGTCAGCCGCGCCTGGGTTTGGGTCATCACTGGGCCGCTGAGTCGGGCTTTGGCCGAACCCAAAAACCCTAGCCCCAGCACCAGGTTAGCTCCGGCTACAGCGCCTATGGTCTGTAGCCACGACAGCCCCAGCTCATGCACCCAAACCACTCCAGCCACCTCGGCTAACACCCCCGCCGTAGCCAGCATGCCAACCCCGATCGCCAGCATGACGAAGCCGCCCAGCAGCCTTTGTTTTTCGTAGTTGGCCTCCTGCATAGCGACATCTAGATGGATGTCAACCAGCACGGAGCCCAGGCGCAGCACCCGCCGAATATAGTCTTCGATCTGATCCCAGGTGGAGGTTGAGCTAGTCACGCTTGCCTCCCAAGCGCAAACCCAAAATGAACCCCAGCCCCAGGGCGATTAGCAGGCTGGTACCCAGGTTGCTGCGGGCTTTTTTCTCTAGCTCGGGCAGCATTTCGGCCTTCAGTTCTGCGATGAGACGCTCGGTGCGAGACTCCAGATCGTTCAGCAATTGGTCAACCGTGGTGGGTACGGTTTCCTCTAGAACGGTGCTAATTTTGGCCGATATCCCATTCTCTGAGGATGAGCTGGCAGTGGGTAGACGCTCCTCTAAGAACTCGCCGACTTGATCGGGCACCGCGTCCTGAAGCTTGCTGACCAGCGATGCGGCTTTGCCGTTGGCACCACGGGAGGCAGTGTTTGAAATGGCCTCTGGAATGGCACGGACTGGCTCAATCAGGCTGGCTAACTCATTGAGGTGGCGGCGCACGAGGGTTTTGGTGTGGTCTATTTCGTCGCTGATGTAGTCTACAGTCCGCTCTAAATCTCCCTCCGTAGCCAGCAGATTGTCTTCGATGAGCTGGGGCCACTCAGACAAAATCAGCGGCACCATGGCGTCGAACTGATGTTTAAAGGCTTTTTTGGCGTGGGTAAGGGTACTTTTTTTGGCCATAGCTCAAGACAATTTTCGGGGGGGCTAACGTTGGGCGAGCTGTTTGGAAACGGGAAACAGAGGTTAAGGAATCTGCCTTTGTTTGCGGCCTCGCTGCCGAAAGGCCAGATACAGCAATACGCCTACTACGATCAGTACCAAAACTGGCACCGCGATCGCCAGTACCGAAAGGAGGGTTCAAATCCCAGTGACCCAAGGCTACTCGTCTGCGCCGGAGGCCAATGGCTCTAACGGGTCTAGATCCAGCGAAAAGACCTGTCCATCGATTAACAAGCGGGTAATGCCCTTGGCTTGCAGGTAGGGGCTGGTGGTTTGCAATAGGGTGCCATCGGGTACCTTGACCACTCGCTGGTTGCGGCGCGAAAAACGGCGGGCCACGTTGTGGTTTTCGAACACGGGCAGAGTGCGCGAGTCGCCCTCAGCCTCAGGAATTTCACCCAAATCGGCAAAGGTGCGGAGGGGCAGCACCACTAGTTCTGAGGAGGTGCGCTCAACCACTACGTAGCACAGAGGCGGCAGCGCATCGGCAGTGAGCGGCGAAATTTCTAGGGTGCCCAGGTGAGGTGTCGCGCGATCGCCGCCTTCCCAGGTATAGGTTTCGTCATCGTCGTCGTCGTCGCTGTCGTCGTCGTCACCGTAGTCGTCGCCTAGCATGGCGCTGTCGTCATCCCAGTCGTCGTCGAGATCGTCGGTCGCGTCGGTGGCCTCGGGAGCCGGGGCAGCCGCCTGGGCCGACTTCAGCACTGGCGGGGCGGGCTTTTCTGGAGCTGCTGGCGTTGGGTTGGGCAGCGATAGCTGCGTGGGTTCGGGCGCTTGAGCGCTGGGTTCGGGGGCAGGTTGGGCCTCGGGCTCTGGATCGGCTTGCGATCGCCGCTTGCGGGTAGGTTTAGCGGGCGGTGCCGAGGGTTCTTCAACCGCTGGAGGGGCTGCATCGGCAGCGGGGGCCGCTACCTCGGGGTCGGGGTCGGCGTTTTTGCGGCGAGGCTTGGCCTTGGCCGGAGCCTCATCCTGGGGTAGGGCAGGGGGAACCACCGCTGCTTTGTCGGTAGTTCCGCGCTTTTGCTGAATCAGCGTGCTGTACTCGGCTTCGGGCAGGCTGGCCTTGAGCAAGCGGCTAATAGTGCTATTGCTGACCCCATAGCGCTCGGCCAGGGTTGAGGTGGTTTCCTGGGGCTGGCGGTACAGGCTCAAGATAGATGTCTTATCCGTCTCAGTCAGCTTCTTGGGTGCCATGCCGTGGGTTCCGTAACAATGCCATCTAACATCTTAAGACCAATAGCTCGGAAGCACCCGACTAGTCCTTGAAGGCTGAAGTGGATCCTATCGTTTTGCTTCGCTCCCCCGCGCTTGGAATGGTTGTTATCCTGGTGCCGCAGTTGACCAGACCTCACCCGCGCCGCCGTCGAGGACTGCGCCGGGAATTCAAAGAAACTGCATTTTCAACCACGGCCCCAAGCCCAAAAAACACCGCCGAAAACGTCCAGAAGACTTCCCACAGACTACCTTCGACGTAGGTGTCAGTGTTGACGGCGTAGGCAAAAAACATGTCGGCGATGTAGAGGCAAAATGCCGCGATCGCAATCAGCTTCCACGACTGCGAGTAGCGTCCCCCCCAAAACGCCACCAGCAGCGTGCCTGCAATAATCAGCAGCACAACGTCGCCAATCAGGTACAGCAGGCCCACCCCATCGGCCAGGGGTTCGAGCATACCATCGAGCTGCAGCACCCAGCTCGGTGCCGACGAGACCTCCGCCACGGGCTCCGGTACGGCTGGTGGCACGGCTTCGGGGGTAACCTCAGGGGCACTCTCCTGAGCTAAATAAAGTCCGGTAGGCGCAGGTTCTACAGCGGCTTCGGCAGCTGCTAAGTTGACAAAAATGGTCAGCAAAATGCCCCCCAGACCAATGCCAAGCACCATCAGCCACTGGGGTAGCTCTAGGTT
>JBARVK010000734.1:0-6978 GCA_049646225.1 Nodosilinea sp. | reverse complement strand
GCCTTGAAGTGCTAGCCATAACTGTTGAAAGTAGCTTTCGCTAAGAAATTTAAGCCTATCGAAAATTGTTTTCGATATATAGTTTTTGGTCTATTGAAAATCATTTTCGCTATTCGTATTGACAACTAAGTTATGCATTTTTCTGGGCTTTTTAAGCAAACAAAGTTATTAGCTAGATTCAACAAAATAGGGTAGGCTCAGGGAGTAGCCCCCAAACGTTGGGGCGCTTTCACTGCTGATAAAGGGGGATGGTTATGCCTATTACTGAGACTCTGCTGCAAACCTACGGCGAGGTTGCCAACAACCCAGTGCTGCTGGAGAAGTCGGTTACAGAGCCCGTCGTCGATGGGCTGGCGACGCTCTATGCCAGCTTTACGGCCCTGTCGTTGCAGTACCAAAAGCACCACTTTGTGGTGGAAGGCTCGGAGTACTACATGCTCCACAACTACTTTGAGGAAAGCTACGAAGCGGCCCAGGGCCATGCCCACGAGGTAGGTGAGCGCCTGCACGGGCTGGGGGGTATTCCTCCCCTGAGCTTTGGCAAGCTGGGTGAGCTGTGCTGCTTTGACATGGAAAACGACGACACCTACCGCTGCCGCATCATGATCGACCACGACCTCAAGGCCGAGCAGGCACTGATCGAGCTGATTCGGCGGCTGGCGGCGCAGGCCGAAAGCCTGGGCGATCGCGCCACCCGCTACCTGTATGAGCAAATTTTGCTGAAAACCGAAGAGCGGGCCTACCATCTGGAGCACTTCCTCACGCCAGACAGCCTCAAACTGGGCTGGTAACGACGTCCCACCCCCCTTTTCAAGGGGGGCAGGGGGGATCCTACATTTTCTTCAGCTTGCCAATTGCACACGCTCACCACCTACGACTCCAGATAAACCTTCCAAATAATCCAGCTTGAAAGGGCCACAAAGGCCACGATCACCAGCCAGTGATCCCACCGCTGGGGGTCGAATCCTGCCTCAGTCATGGCGCTGCATCAATGTGAGACAGGGCTTGGGTTGGAGTTGCCCCATGCAGCATACGGCCATTAGGCAGGCGCAGGTTTGGCCCGTGTTTGCAGGCTTTCATGCAGCCCGTTCCCTTAATCGAAACATGGCTCAAGTTGGGGTCGGCCTCGACCGCATCCTGTAGGGCACTGTGAAGCTGCTTGCCGCCCTGCTTGTAGCACTTACCTTTAGTACACACCTCAATACACAGGCGCTTGGGCTGGGCTTTAATCGGAGCGGACGGCGGTGGCGAAAAAGCCTCCCACTGCTGCCGCAGCGCTTCGGCTTCACAACCGGGCAGGGGCAAAATGTTGATCGCTCGCCAGCGGTCTTCCTCTGCGTAGGCCCAAACCTGAACAAACTCGCCGGGGGTCAGCTCGCGCACTAGCATGGGGCGCAGGTACTTGGGCAGCTTAATGGTGTATTCAGTTTCGCCAGCCTGCAGCAGCAGGCCTTTAATTTTGCCTTTGCCAGAGCGGTAGGCACCAGCATACTGGCCCTTGAGCACTTGCCCGGTGGGTGGTGCAGCATGCCCTTGGGGAACTACAGCGGGTTCGTACAGGGTTTTCATCGGGGGGTCCTTTGCTGCCAGCAGCGCTCCAGGTGGTCAGTGAGAGATAGCTTGGATTGGGTAACCGCCTGCACTACGCCCCAGACCTGAAAGGCCGCAGCGGGGGTATCGATCGCGACAGCGAGGGGACGATCGCAGCCGCACTCACAGACCAGGCCTAGTTCTTGTAAGCGCTGGTAGACAGTCCACCGGCTAACTCGGTCTAGCTCAACGACGGTTTTGGCTGGGGCAGCGGCTTGAAGGTCCGGTCCTGACTGGGCGTAATCCGACTTTAAAGCTTGCATATTAACTCGATTGACTCTCCATAGTGATGACCCCAAAAGGTCTAAATTTATTGAAATTGGCTCTAAACTAAGCGATTAAAAGGGCTGACAGAACCAGGTGGCTACAGCCTGTAGTTCTTTGCCCGCAAGCATTTCAACCCTGCTTTAAAAATTTCCTTACCCAGCGGCTAGGGAGGCATGCGCTGTTATTGCTATTGACTTTCGTTACTACTACGATACCCAAGCCAAGGAATTAATGCAACAGATTGTCAATAGTAATGTGCTGTTGCTACCGATTACCTGGGCTTGGTAGCCCAGGCGCAGTCTTAGTTAGCGAGGACCGATACAATTGGCTTACCAAGCCGACCTGTGCGATCGCCGCCGCCATGCCATCCCCTCCAAAAGCCGCCGACCTCCGCGCCAGTTTGGTGCAGTCTTACCACAAGCTGGCCGAGCCAGAGCAAGAGCTGGTGCAGTTGTATGCCATCATTTATGCCCCGGTGGGCAAGGCGAAGCTGCTCGACTGCCTCAACCTTTATTTAAAGAGTGCCCAAAAACCCACTGTTGCCGGGCCGCATCTGCTCAACCCGCGCATCGCCCGCCTGAATGGAAAGCGCCTGCTGATTACCCACAGCACCTACGGCCCCCAGATCAACCCTTTGCTGGCCGAAATCATCACCCGCGAGGCTATTGCCCAAGACCGCTTCGAGCCCATGGTCAAAGCCGTGCAGACCAAGCTGCCGATTCGCACCCATGGCTGGAACCAAAGCCTGCGCTACTTTCAAACTGAAGACGAGTTTATTCGCGAGGTGCGTATTGGCCTCTATCGCTGCGACTGGACTTATATCGAGCAGCAGTTTGAGGCTTTTTACAGCAACCCCTACGCCTCTGGCCGCATGTCGATGGCCCAGGTGTTTGAGCTGATTTGCAACAATCCCTTCGATCGCGACTGGTTTCTGGGTCTCAAGCAAGACCCCAAGCTCTACGAAGCGGCCCTGGGCAATCTCTGCCTCAATTCGCTGATATCCCTGACTCCAACAGAGGGCGCTTTTACCCTCCTGAATGCCGAATGCACCGAGGCCAGCTCTACCGCCTCCGATCACCTCAAGGACATTTGGATTGAGCAGTTAATGACCCGAGGGTGCCTCGCAGCAGCCGATAACGCGCTGCAAGGCGTTGCTGAAAAAGAACCTATAGACGAACTGCTGCACCAGAGCTGGCTCAGCTGCCTGCAGGGTAACTACGCCCAGGCCATTGAGGAAGGCGCGATCGCCCTCAAGCTGCTGAAAAAAACCACGGGCAAGCGCAAAATTTACTTTGACCAGGTACCCGGCCTATTTCTGGTGCTGGGGCTGATTGCAGAGGGTTCTATCGCCAGCCTCAAAGAGGCCGAGGGCTATGCCCACATTATTGCCGAGCAGGGCTACCGCCACTGGATGAGCGTGATCTACAGCTGCCTGGAGAAAGTGGCCCAGGTCTTGCAGGGAAACTCAGCCGCCAAACGCTACCTGACCAATACCCCCGTCAGCAGTCTCAGCAGCGCTAACAGTTTTGAAACGCTGATCGACATGCTCTGCCTTTACTGGGTCGATCTGGAGAACGCCAGGGAACGGCTGCCCGATATTGCCCAAGAGTTTTACCAGGCCGCCACCGCCGCCGGGTACGACTGGTTTACCCTAGAGGCCGCCGAGCTGCTGGCCCGGCTGACCGATGATGCCGCCTACGCCCAAACCGCTGCCGAACTGCGCCAAAAAACCGGCATTCGCCCCCTGATTGACATTATTACCCCCAAGCAGCCTTGGGAGCTGTCGCTGACGGCGCTGATTGGCCTCAACCCAACTCCGTCATCGTCTCCGACGAAGGCGGCCACCCCCAGCGAGGAGTATCGGCTGGCCTGGTTTTTGACAATCTATTCCGCTGAAACCTGGATGCTGCAGCCCAAAGAGCAAAAGATCAGCGTCAAGGGGGGCTGGAGCAAAGGCCGCGCGATCGCCCTCAAGCGCCTCAAGTACGAAGCCGAGAAATTGGGCTACCTCACCCCCCAAGACCGCGACATCTGCGCCCACCTCACCACCAATCCCTACAGCTACGGCTACGACAACTACAGCTTCAAGCACCAGGCATTGCTGGCTTTGGTCGGTCATCCCCTAGTGTTTTGGGAAGACTCGCCCACCACCCGCGTCGATGTCATTGAGGGAGAACCGGCCCTGATGGTGCGCCAGACCCGGGCGGGCCAGCTAGCCATTTCGCTAACGCCCGAGGTGAAGGGAAAAAACGCGATCGCCTTGGTCAAAGAGACCCCCACCCGGCTCAAGGTGGTCGAGTTTACCGCCAGCCACCACCGCATTGCCGAAGTGCTGGGGCCAAAAAATGCTCTCGAAGTGCCCGAAAGCGCTAAGGACCAGGTGCTCGCCGCTGTCAATGCCGTGGCGGGCCTAGTCACCGTGCATTCCGACATTGGCGGCGGCGTGGCCGATGCCAAAGAGGTCGAGGCTCAGCCCCAGCCACACCTGCACCTGCTGCCCGCCGGGGAAGGCCTTAAGGTTTCGCTGCTAACGCGGCCCTTTGGTGACGACGGCCCCTACTACCGCCCCGGCACCGGCGGCGAAATGGTGATCGCCGAAATTGACGGTCGCCGCCTGCAAACCCACCGCAATTTAAAAGAAGAGAAAAAACTGGCCAGCGCCGTCGAAATCGCCTGCCCTACCCTGCACCGCCTGGCGGATGAAGCGGGCGAGTGGCTGATCGACGACCCCGAAGCCTGCCTGGAGCTGCTGCTGGAGATCCAAGATCTGGAGGATCAGGCGGTGGTGGAATGGCCCGAGGGCGAAAAAATGCGGATCGCCAACCGGGTCAGCCTCAGCAATTTCAAGATTCAAATTCAGCGCCAGCGCGACTGGTTTGCCGCCAGCGGCGAACTACAAATCAGCGACGACGAAGTGCTAGATATGCAGCGGCTCATGGAGTTGCTGGAAGCCTCACCCAGTCGGTTTGTGAAGCTGGCCGATGGTCAGTTTCTCGCCCTCACCCAGGAGTTTCGTAAGCGCCTCGACGACCTGCGGGCCTACTCCGAGAAAAGCGGTGACGGGGTGCGCTTTCATCCCCTGGCGGGGCTGGCGATGGAAGACTGGATAGATGACGTCGGCCAGCTCAAAACCGACAAGCACTGGAAAGACCACCTCAAGCGCCTGAAGGAAGCCAAGGATCTCAAGCCCGAGCTGCCTTCTACCCTCCAGGCCGAACTGCGCGACTACCAGATCGAGGGTTTTAACTGGCTGGCACGGCTGGCCCACTGGGGCGTCGGGGCCTGCCTGGCCGACGACATGGGCCTGGGCAAAACCCTGCAAGCCCTGGCGGCGATTCTTACCCGCGCCCCCGAGGGGCCAACCCTGATTGTGGCCCCCACCTCGGTAGGCATGAACTGGCTCAGCGAGGCCGAAAAATTTGCGCCCACGCTAAACCCAATTCAGTTTGGCACAGGCGATCGCCAAAAAATTCTCGACAACCTCCAGCCCTTTGACCTGGTGGTGTGCAGCTACGGCCTCTTACAGCAGGATGACGTTGGTCAAATGCTGGCCAAAGTAGAGTGGCAGACCATCGTGCTCGACGAGGCCCAGGCAATTAAAAACTCGGCCACCAAGCGATCGAAGGCAGCGATGAAGCTCCAGGGCGGCTTCAAAATTCTCACCACCGGCACGCCGATCGAGAATCATTTGGGCGAGCTGTGGAACCTGTTTCGGTTCATCAACCCCGGCCTGCTGGGCTCCCAGGACCAGTTTAGTCAGCGGTTTGCCAATGCGATCGAGCGCAACCAGGACAAAGCCGCCCGCAACCGCCTCAAGAAGCTAATTCAGCCCTTCATTCTGCGGCGCACCAAGACCCAGGTGCTCGACGAGCTACCGGCCCGCACCGAAATCACCCTGCAAGTCGAACTCAGCGCTCAGGAAATGGCGTTTTATGAGGCGCTGCGGCGAGAGGCCGTGGAAAAACTGGCCGACCCCGATGTGGAAGCGGGCACCAAACACCTACAGGTGCTGGCCGAAATCATGAAGCTGCGGCGGGCCTGTTGCAATACCCGCTTGGTTAAGGGCAGTACGGCCCTACCCAGCGCTAAGCTCGAAGCCTTTGGCGAAGTGTTAGAGGAGCTGATTGAGAATAACCACAAGGCTCTGGTGTTTAGCCAGTTTGTCGATCACCTGAGCATTCTGCGGGAGTTTCTCGACGGGCAGACTATTAGCTACCAGTACCTCGACGGCAGCACCCCCACCAAAGACCGCAAAAAGCGGGTCGATGCCTTCCAGGCGGGCGAGGGCGATGTGTTTTTGATCAGCCTCAAGGCGGGCGGCACCGGGCTGAATCTGACGGCGGCAGATTACGTGATCCATATGGACCCATGGTGGAACCCGGCGGTGGAGGATCAGGCCAGCGATCGCGCCCACCGCATCGGCCAGCAGCGTCCGGTCACCATCTATCGCCTGGTGGCCAAAAATACGATCGAAGAAAAAATCGTCGATTTGCACAAACAAAAACGCGACCTGGCCGACAGCCTGCTCGAAGGCACCGACATGAGCGGCAAGGTCTCCACCGAGCAACTGCTGCGGCTCATCAGTGACCCCAGCGCTTAGGACACGGGTCACTGTCAATGGCGAAAGCTGGGGCGACGCATTGGCTTGGCATGTAGCCATCGCTTCAGAGTGCTATGCAGAATGGCATAACCGATCTGGCAATGGCTATCCTGGCGCTATCAGACCGAGAACATGGCGAAATTTCATCACAATAATAAATAATTTCCTCGATCTTAAGCTTTTCAAAAACCTCAGCCCAATCCTTCTGATTCAAAAGCAAGCCAAAGAAGATTAGAAAGATTATGAGACAGCACACAAAGCGCAACCTTAGCATTCTGAACAGGAATTAACCTGTCAGAACAAGAAACCGCTTAGCATCGTAAATTCAGCCTCAACTCGTTGACTCTGAAATCTTATAAAAGTTCTCTCAATCCAAATCCTTCTATCTTTGAGTTTGGAGTATCTGAAGTGACCACACTGAACTTGTCAAATCTACTGCCTATTGATCCTGATGGGGCTGGCCCTCGCATTAATAATGCCCGTTTTGTTGGCAGCAGACTTCGACTAACAGAACCTACAGA
>JBARVK010000733.1:0-7555 GCA_049646225.1 Nodosilinea sp. | reverse complement strand
GACATAAGTTCAGCTACGAAGTCTAGCGATGGCAAAGCAGCTGAGACAGCCACATCTATTGCCGGACAGGGGAAAACTCCGGCTGATGTGTCAGCGGATCTAGCTGCTACGCCAACCGTTGTGGATCCAGAAATCTTTCCTTTCAGCGGCATCCAGGCCACGTGGCTACCCTAATGCGCTTTGACAGACGTTTAGGGACTACGCCTGAACGCCAGAGAGGGAGGGCTAAGGAGCATAACACTCCCAGAAAAATGACTAACGGACAGATGGCCTCCCCCTCACCTAGATCCTAAAACTCACTCAGGGTCTAGTTCGCCGCACCTCGGCTGACAATACCTGACCACTGCACCTGCTTTTCTCCGGTGCGGCGGTAGGAAAAGAATCGATCGGGTTCCTGAAAGGTACAGTGCGGGGCGATCGCGATCTGATCGCGGCCCAGCCCCAGCTGCTCTAGCTGCCAGGCGTTGGCCTGGCGCACATCCAGCCGCACTTTACCGGGGGTATCATCCGCCAGCACCGGAGAATTGTCCTCCTGCAGCAGCGTCCTGACGACAGCCTCGTCATCGACCGCCGCATCATTTACCAGAGTGCGCCCTACGGCCACGGCTACCTCCACCGACACCTGGTAGACCGCCCCCGCGATCGCAGGACCAATCGCCACCACCAGATCCTCAAGGCGGCTGCCCTGGGCCTGAAGCTGGCCCACCGCCACCGGCACAATCGCCTGAGCCGTGCCCCGCCAGCCCGCGTGAACGGCCGATACCTGACCACTGGCGCGATCGCCAATGAGCACCGGGTTACAGTCAGCTGAGCAAACCCAGAGGGCCTGTTGGGGGCGATCGCTCAGCAGACCGTCGGCTTCGGGCCGGGGTACGGTTCCGTCGCTGGCGGGCAGATCGGCTGGGGTCAGCACCCGATTGCCATGCACCTGCTTAACCCGCTGTACCGCGGCATCTGCCGCCAGCGCCGCCGTCAGGAGTTCGGGTGTCTGAGGCCAAAACTGCCGGGTAAAAAAACCGTGGGGCCAGGGCCGCAGCAGGTCACAGGTGAGAAAGTCTTGCCCCTGCCAGGTTTGCCAGTGCCAGTCTGTCATGCTGCCCCCTACGGCAATTTCGCTATCTGTACGATGCTACAGCGGCCTAAGAGCCTGGACTATATCTCTTGCCAATGTAGAGAAGGCGTTAAGCTACAGAGCCAGTTTATCAAGTTCTATTTTGGCGCGGCTCCAGTCTTCTCCTATGCCTTTCCTGAGGTGGTAGCGTAATCAATATGACTAAAACCCTATTTTGATTTCTATACAAACGCCAGGATAATCATCGGGTGACCCTAGATAAACTTCGTCAGGCCGTCCTGCAACCCTCTAGCGCGTTGGGAATCTTGCCCTGCTATCAGGCATTGCGCCCGCGTTTTCACCTCCACTGGGTCGATCAGATTGACTCTACCAATCAGGCGCTGGCCGAGATGATGGCGGCGGGCGCTCCGGCGGGTACGGTACTGGTTGCCGCTACCCAACAGGCGGGGCGAGGGCAGTGGGGGAGACAGTGGCAGTCTCCCCCAGGGGGGCTGTACTTGTCGCTGGGGCTCAAGCCCGACCTACCAGCCTCGCGCAGCTCCTACCTCACCCTGGCCAGCGCCTGGGGGGTGGCCACAAGCCTTGCTAATCTGGGGCTGCCGGTACAGGTCAAGTGGCCCAACGATCTGGTCGCCGAGGGCAAAAAACTGGGGGGGGTGCTGGCCGAAACCCACATCGAAAACGGCCGGGTGCAAACCGTCGTGATCGGGCTGGGGTTGAATGGGTTTAATCCGGTGCCTGCTACAGGCATTTCCATTCAGCAGCTAATTCAGCCGGAATCGATCTCTAATCGGTTGAATACCTTAGAGAATTTGGCCGCGATCGCCCTCTACGGCCTAATGCAGGGATACCTCCACTGGCAAAACCAGGGCGATGATGCCTTTCTCATCGACTACCAGGCTCGTTTGTCTAACCTAGGCCAGGGTCTGACCGTAGCAGGGCATCCAGCCGAGGTGATTGGGGTGGCCCCCTCGGGCAACCTACGAGTGCAGCTAAATTCAAATCACAGCGACCTACCAGCGGTCAAGACGCTGGAGCTGGAACCAGGTAAAGTAACTTTGGGCTACAATGCGTAGCGGCTGACTATGTTGAAAAAGAGTGACTTAGAGATTATTCAGACGCGTAAACTTTCCGAAGTTTATCCATCGATAGCCTGGCTACAGGTAGCGATGCTGGTAGGCGGCATGGGGCTCACCCCCAGTGGTTTAGCCATTGCTGAAACCGCTGATACGCCTGAGCCCGAGGGACCAGTTGAAACCTCAGCTGACTATCTCAAACCGGCAACCGGCAGCACCCACAGGCCTAGCCCCCAGGCGACTCTAAGTTTGCCTTCACCCACAGCAGTACGACCTGACTTTACTCCTCAGCGTCCGTCTGCGTCAGCCGTTGTGACATCACCCCCTGCAGCGAGTTCGCCGATGTTCTCTCCGGTTCCCCCTCCCCCTCCAGCAGCTGTTAGCATTACGATTCCGGCTCAGCCAGCGGCCCCGACGATGGCCGAGAGCCTGTTGAAACCCGCTGTTTCATCGCTGGCCAACTCGACGGCTGAGGCTCCGGCGGCGGCCAGCCCTACGGAGGCCGTGCCCGCCACCGAATCCCCTGACCCCGTAGTTCCTGAATCCATCGCCGCCGATGAGTCAGTTCCCGCTGGCTACAACAGCGTCTTTATCGACCCCACCAACTACAACCTCGGGGCGACCGAGGCCCCGACCGCGTCGCCCAGCGGCACCCCCAGCGTGGTGTTTGCCGAACGTTCTAGCGGCTGCCAGATTACCGTAGCCGCCGGGCAGACCAGCGCTAACTCCGCCTGCTCGTCAACTACGGCGGGCACCGCCAGCAGTCAGCGGACGGCAGCGAGCAGCGGTGGTCAGGGCGAAATTCGCGTCGGGCCTATTGCCGTTAGTTCCCAAGGGGTGCGGCTGGGCAGCACCACCATCGTTAGCCGTGCAGCCCTTAACGAAAAGCTGCGCCCCCTCAATGTGCTGCGGCGCGGCGACGAAGAGTACGTGTTTCCGCTGTCGATACCGGCATCCATTTCATCGCTGTTTGGCTGGCGGATGCATCCGATTCAGCAAAGCTGGCGGTTCCACTCGGGCACTGACCTGGCGGCTCCCATGGGGACTCCAGTGCTCGCGACCCAGGCCGGACGCGTCTCGGTATCCGACTTCTTGGGCGGGTACGGCCTGACGGTGATTTTGCGCCACGGCGACGGCAACCTGGAGTCTCGCTACGCTCACCTGTCTCAGCTAGCGGTCCAGGCTGGGGAGTGGGTCGAGCAGGGTGAAGTAATTGGCTTAGTGGGCAGTACGGGCAACT
The DNA here is from genome assembly GCA_049646225.1 of Nodosilinea sp. Taxonomy (GTDB): domain Bacteria; phylum Cyanobacteriota; class Cyanobacteriia; order Phormidesmidales; family Phormidesmidaceae; genus Nodosilinea. Next base: position 4,167 of record JBARVK010000733.1, on the reverse strand, counting down.
CTACCGGGCCTCACCTGCACTTCGAAATGCGCCAGCTAACCGCTGAAGGCTGGGCCGCTGTCGACCCGATTGAGGTGCTGGAGTACGGTGTCGCCAACCTGCTCGAAATCATCGACAATCCGATGCTAGCGCTGAGCCGCGAGAGTGCTAAGCCAGCGGCGTCCGAAGAGGGTTTGCCCGCTGACTATCCCTTCCGTCCAGCCCAGCCCAATGCTAGCTAGATGCGCCTGTCATCAACAGATTATCCTGAGTGAAACATAGTCGCGATGGGCTACGTTGTTGAACATCAGGTGCGGTTCCACGAAACCGATGGGGCTGGAGTGGTCTACTTCGCCAACGAATTGGTGATCTGCCACTCCGCCTACGAGGCATCCCTCGCCGCCGCCGGGATCGACCTAAGAGCCTTCTTTAAGGCCGAGACCGTCGCCTATCCGGTCGTCCATGCCAGCATTGACTACCGCCGCCCCTTGCACTGCGGTGATCGCGTTGCTGTTCACCTAACCCCCACTCGCCTTGACAACAGCCGGTTTGAAATCCACTACCAGCTCACGCTGGAAGATGCCGTGGTGGCCCAGGCGGTGACCCGCCACATCTGCATCGCGGTACCCAGCCGCTGCCCCAGCCCACTGCCCGCTGAGATGGAACAGTGGCTAACCCGCTGGAGCAATACCCCAGATCGGCCCGGAGCGAGCGAGTAATGGAAGGTAGCTGGCAGGAGTGGCTATTTGTGGTGGGCTATGTGGGGTTTTTGGTGGCGATCGCGGTGCTCGTCCTTACCTCTCGCCCTAATGAGTAGTTCGCTAACGTGAGGTCACTACCGGCAGCCCAGCGACGCTCGGGTATCGAACTGCCCCCTGCTGCTGTTTGACAAAGTTGACGAGCCTGGGCACCGTCTAAAATCGCTCCCAAAGAATCGGCCCCGGCGATCGCGAGTTCCTCGAAGATAGTCCACAGCAGGATAGTGTTGACCAGTACCGCATCGCTCAGGTTGCTGCGGGTAAGACTGACCGATCGGCACCGCGAAAGCCAGCGTCGGTGGCAAATTACAGCCAAGATGTTCCTACTGGGTCAACGAATTGCGTAAGCAATCTTTAAAGTTGGCGGTAATGTTTCCGTAAATTCTCGGTGGTGATGGCCTCATACAGCCTGTGGTTCGATAGGCTTAGGTCAAGCGCTTAAAGGGCGGCTTTGTTTTAACTTAAACGTCAAATAGGCGTCTCCTGATGGGGTTTCCCCCGGCTTCGGTCGGGGGTTTTTGTTGGTGGAGTGATAGCTTAACTCAATGCATTCCATGGGTTCGAGTTGATCGAGGGTCGCAAGCTTGTCACAATAAGAACACTATCAACGATACAAACCGTTACACGGGCGGCACTTACTGTTCAATGAATTTAATCAGCATTCTCAGCCTTCTTCTCGTCCTGCTGGCGGTAGGTGTAGTGGTCTATTTCCTCACCCCCCGCCGTTACGAATCGTCTGATTCGGTGGCCAACTCTTACGATCAGTGGACCGACGACGGCATTCTTGAATTTTACTGGGGCGAGCATATCCACCTAGGCCACTACGGGTCGCCCCCCCGCCGCAAAGGTTTTTTGACCGCTAAGGTCGACTTTGTCCACGAGATGGTGCGCTGGGGCGGTCTAGACCAATTGCCCAAGGGCACCACAGTGATCGATGTAGGCTGCGGAATCGGTGGCAGCAGCCGGATTTTGGCCCGCGACTACGGCTTTACGGTGACAGGGGTGACGATTAGCCCCAACCAAGTGCGGCGGGCGCAACAGCTTACCCCTGAGGGGCTCTCGGCCCAGTTTCAGGTGGATGACGCTATGGCGCTGTCTTTCCCTGACGCTAGTTTTGATGTGGTGTGGTCGGTGGAGGCAGGCCCTCACATGCCTGACAAGGCCGTGTTTGCCCGCGAACTACTGCGGGTGCTGAAGCCCGGCGGAGTGCTGGTGGTGGCGGACTGGAACCAGCGCGATGACCGCAGAGTTCCCCTCAACGCCTGGGAAAAGCCGGTCATGCGGCAGCTGCTCGATCAGTGGTCGCACCCGGCCTTTGCCAGTATTGAAGGGTTTGCCGAACAGCTGGAGGCCACCGGCCTGGTAGCTGGGCAAGTGACCACCGCTGACTGGTCAAAGGAAACCTTACCCTCCTGGATTGACTCCATTTGGCAGGGCGTGATTCGCCCCCAGGGCATGGTGCGCTTTGGGCCAGCGGGGATTCTTAAATCGGTGCGGGAGGTGCCTACCCTGCTGCTCATGCGGCTCGCCTTCGGCAGTGGACTATGCCGTTTTGGCATGTTTCGGGCGGTGCGGGCCAGCCAGCCTGGTCAGCCTCAGGCAATGGTGACGGCGTCAGACAGGTATACATCCTGAATCAGGTGAAACAGCTTCACCCCTTCTTTGAAATCGCGTTGGAAGGTTTTGCGGCCCGAAATTAGCCCCATGCCGCCCGCTCGCTTGTTGATAACGGCGGTGCGTACGGCCTCAGCAAAGTCGTTGTCGCCGGATCCACCCCCAGAGTTGATCAATCCCATACGGCCGGCGTAGCAGTTGAGTACCTGGTAGCGGGTGAGGTCAATGGGATGGTCAGTGGTGAGGTCGCTGTAGACGCGGCTGTGGGTTTTGCCGTAGGTGCCGCCTATGGCCTTGGCCACGGCTCCGTAGCCATTGTTGACCTCCGGCAGCTTTTGCTTGATGATGTCGGCCTCAATGGTGACGCCGAGGTGGTTGGCCTGGCCGGTGAGGTCGGCGGCCAGGTGATAGTCTTTGTCTTGCTTGAAGGAGCTGCTGCGTAGGTAGCACCACAAAATGGTGGCCATACCCAGCTCGTGGGCCCGATGGAAGGCGGCGCTGACTTCTTGAATTTGGCGGGTTGACTCATCGGAGCCGAAGTAGATGGTCGCCCCGACGGCGACGGCTCCCAGGTTCCAGGCCTGCTCGACATCGGCAAACATGATCTGGTCAAACCGATTGGGGGCGGTAAGCAGCTCGTTGTGGTTGAGCTTGAGAATGAACGGAATTTTGTGGGCGTAGCGCCGTGACACGCTGCCCAGCACGCCAAGGGTGGTGGCGACGGCATTACAGCCGCCTGCGATCGCCAGTTCGACAATATTCTGCGGGTCAAAGTACATGGGGTTGGGCGCAAAGGAGGCCCCCGCTGAGTGCTCAATCCCCTGGTCTACCGGCAGGATGGAGAGATAGCCGGTGTTGGCCAGCCGACCATGGCCGTAGAGCTGCTGCAGGCTGCGCAATACCTGAGGGTTGCGATCGCTCTGAGCAAAGATTCTGTCGACCCAGTCTGGCCCTGGCAGGTGCAGCATCGACTTCGAGACCTTAGCCTCATAACCGAGCAGGGAGTCGGCATCGGAGCCGAGCCAGTCGGCGATCGTACCGGGGGAAGACAGGGCAGTGACCATAGCTTTGAGTTAAATAACTACAACGCAAACTGTCTAAACCTTAGCCCAGAGATCGGCAACCGTGGCACTACTCTTGGAGCCAAATTGGAGCCAAAATCAAATAACAGCTCCCGCTATTAGCCCCGCCATTGCCCCAGTGGGCACTAGCTGCCAGGTGGGACGACGAAAGCGCACCAGCGCGGTCAGCGCGGCAATGCCCACCGTGATAGCAACAACCGTGCGGGGCAGAGTGGGCTGAGTCAGCGCCGCGGCAGCGAGGGGGATGGCGGCGGCGGCGATCGCCCCCAGGGCCGCTGGCATCACGCCCCTAAGCGCGCGTTTAGCCGAGGGATTTTGGCGCAGCCGGAGCAAAAAGGGCGAAGCAAACATAATGAATAAAAACGACGGGGTGAAAATTCCTACGGTGGCGACCAACGCGCCCAGCGCCCCAGCCACTTTGAAGCCCACAAAGGCAGCGGTGATGACAACTGGGCCAGGGGTAAGCGACCCCAGGGCCACACCGTCGAGAAATTCACTGCGGGTCATCCACTGAAAGTCATCGACGACCGCAGACTCTAAAAGCGGAATGATCACCAGTCCGCCGCCAAAAATAAATGCCCCGGTCCTAAAGAAAAAGGTAAACAGCGGCAGAACGTAGGCTTGAATCCGCTCTAAACCCCAAAAGCTAGACACGGCCAGGGTTTCTGCCGGTACTGTGGTGAGAAGAGGGGGCCAGCCCTGGGTGAGAGGCAGCAGTGGGGCCAGCCAGGCGC
>JBARVK010000732.1:0-1654 GCA_049646225.1 Nodosilinea sp. | reverse complement strand
CCGCTGAAGGCTATCGCTCTTTGCTGGCCCGACTGCTGATTCTGGGCAAGTCCAAGCTGCTGATGTATAACCGCGATAGCGGCGAGTTCATCAGCGACTTTCAAAAATCCACCTACGACCGCACTATCCATTTGCTGAAGCAGCGCTATCTGGTCTACCTGATTACCAAAGATAAGCAGCTGATGCACGAATCTCCGCTGATGCTGACCACCAAAGGCTCCTTCTGCGGCAGCTTTGGCGATACCATGCGGGCATTCCACAGCGATATGAGCAAGGCTTACGGGGAAGCCACCGGAGCCAAGAAGCCTCGGGGCGATCGCTTCATGGCGCTTTCGGTGCTAGCGGTGCGGGTGCAGCCAGCCCTCAAGGGCAAAGAGAAGAAGTCCTGGGTGTGCTCCGTAGCGGGCTACGGGCAGCCTACTGCCGACAACTGGAAGTCCTATTTCGTGGGCTACGACGAGGCGATCAAAGCGCGCATCTTGCGTGACTTCGAGACCTGGGCGGATTTCGGCAAGGGCGCAATGAATCCCCCGGCCCAAAGCCCATCGGACGAACCCACCTTTGGCTACGACGACTTCTAGACCCCATTCCCACAGCCCGGAGACGTTTCTTCGGGCTGTTTTCTTAATCCCCCTCAGAGGACTTCACCATGTCACTGCCCTACGAAGACGACCTCAAAGCTCTGATGGGTGGTCAGGTGCGCCATGCCGGGCTAAGCGAGGATGGCTACCCCTACCTGATCATCACCAAGACCGACGAATCCCGGATCTTCTATGTCATCGCCCAGTGTGACGCCGAGGGCAATGGCCCTGGGTTTCTACAACTGAACGAACAGCAAGACCGCGTCGCCTAGTATCCATAACTCCCCTCACGACTCTTCATTCGGGGTCAATCATGCTATCCCCCAAAACCTGGTATGCCCTGGCGTTTGTTCTTAAGCCAGGGCTGTTTTTGTTCAAGCAACTGGTGCTTCGCCGCTACCTCCATATCCTGAACTGGGGCATGGGGGTGGAGAGCACCGCGATTCTGCTGCACTGGCTGCTGGAGCCGGAGCATCGACCGTTCGCCAATCTCTCAGACCTGGTGGTGCTCACAGCCCAAACGGGTGATGAGATGCCCTACACCCAAACCCTCTGTGAAACGTACTTGTTTCCCTTGTTGCGACTGCACCGCATTCGCGTGGTGCAGGTGGCCAAAGCCTCCGCCAGCAAGCGCGACGGCTATGTGGTTCTCTCTGATACCCGAACGCCCCAGACCCTGCATATCGAGGGCTATTTCAAGCTGAGTCAAAACCTGCTGCTCTCGGGTACAGTTCCTCGGCTAGGACGCCCTCACATCTGCGCTCAGCGGTGGAAAGGGGAAGTGCTCGATGCGTGGTTGGCTGATCACATCGACGACGCCTTTGGCCCTTACCTGGGCTACAACTGCGAAGAGTCAAAGCGCGTAGCCAAGTCCGATGGCTACAGTTGCCGGGGCTTTGACTACATCTATCCCCTGGTGGAATGGGGCTGGAGCCGAGACGATTGCCTTCAGTATCTTTACCGCCAGTGGGGCATCTGGTTCGCAAAATCGGCCTGCAGCTTTTGCCCGTTTCAGGACTGTGGCACGGCGGTCGAGCGGTTTCAACGAGACCCTGATGCCGCCGCCCACGCCC
>JBARVK010000731.1:0-2743 GCA_049646225.1 Nodosilinea sp. | reverse complement strand
GGTGGGAGGGGCGATCAAGCAGGCCCGCCTCTACCACCAGGTGCAGCGGCTCAACACTGACCTGGAACAGCAGGTGGCCCAGCGCACCGAACAGCTGCAAACGGCCCTGGAGTTTGAGGCTACCCTCAAACGCATTACCGACCGGGTGCGTGACAGCTTAGATGTCAACCAGATTATGCTGACGGCGGTCAAGGAACTGACTGAAGCTCTAGAGGTGAAGGGATCGAACACCTCGCTCTATGATCTGGAGCAGGGCACATCGACGATTTATTACGAGTACAACAGCTCTAGCCCGTCCTACCAGGGGCGGGTGGCTCAGATGGAGGCGTTTCCGGAGGTATATCACCAGCTGCTGGATGGCCAATACTTTCAGTTTTGCTCGGTGGAGCCGAACCCGGTGCGTGGGTATGTAGCCATGTTGGCCTGTCCCATTGTGGACGATCGCGGCGTACTGGGCGATCTGTGGCTAATCAACGGGCGCGACTACAGCTTTAACGACATTGAGATTCGTTTGGTGCAGCAGGTGGCCAACCAGTGCGCGATCGCGATTCGTCAGGCTCGGTTGTATCAGGCGGCCCAGTCACAGGTGGCTGAGCTAGAGCGGCTCAACACTCTCAAAGATGACTTTCTCAGCACGGTTTCCCATGAGTTGCGCACCCCGGTGACGAGCATGCGGGTGGCGCTACAACTGCTGGGGGTGACCCTCAACCAGGAATTTGACCTGACTGCCGATCTACATAAGCCGAAAGCTGAGCAGACGCGCATTAGCCGCTACTTCAGTATTTTGCAGGAGGAGTGTGAGCGCGAAATTAGCTTGATCAATGACCTGCTCGACCTACAGCGCCTGGACGTGGGCAACCATCCCATTCAACCTGAGCCGATTTTGCTCGATACCTGGTTGACGGGCTGGATCGACAGCTTTGTGACCCGGGCTAAAAGCCGCAATCAAACCCTGCGGCTGATGGTCGCTCCAGCTCTGCCGGTGTTGCATAGCGATTTGGCTAGTCTGGAGCGGGTGCTGGCAGAGCTGCTCAACAACGCCTGCAAGTACACCCCACCTGGCGAACACATCATCCTTGACGTGTCGGTTCACCCCGATTCCCCCGATGAACAGGTGGCCATTGCCCTCACCAATACTGGGGTGACGATTCCGGTGGAGGAAATGCCCCGCATTTTTGACAAGTTTTATCGCGTTCCCAGTGCGGATCCCTGGAAACAGGGTGGCACGGGTCTGGGTTTGGCTTTGGTGCGAAAGCTGGTCACGCACCTGGGGGGGAAAATAGAGGTCATGAGTGATGAGCATCAGACCTGCTTCACCATTGCTTTGCCCATCCATATGACCCTGACCCGATAGGCCCTGACCCGATAGGATAAGAGTAGGTTGGTTCATCCTACGGAGAACGCTATGGACAGCGCTGTCAACGAAGCTCCGGTGGTCTACACAGGACAGTTTGGCGATTACACTATTACGGCGGCCGATCGCCGGGGAGTAGTGCTTTACCGCATTGGCCTGGTGATGGCGGCTCTGGCCTTCGGCACAGGCGCTGCGATCGCGCTTTTCTTCAACCAGAACCCGGCGTTAGTGCAGGCCATTAGCGCCCTCTATACGCTGTTTTGGCTGGGCCTGGGGCTGAGTTTGGCCACCATCCATATCTATTTGGTGCCGCTGCATCGGCTGTTGCAAGGGGTCTGGCTGGTTGGCGGTCTAGCCTCCTTGGCCCTCTCCCACGGTATTGACGGCCCCCTGGCCCAAACGGTGATGGAAAGGCCTGCGGTGCTTTGGGGCATAGGCTTTACCTTCGTCGCGCTAACCGGCATTTTCTTTAAAGAGGCTTTTTGCTTCGATCGCCTGGAGACTAAGCTGCTGACTCCGCTGGTGCCACTGCTGCTGCTGGGGCATTTGGCAGGTTGGCTACCCCTGGGTGCAGAGCAGGGGTTACTGGCGGGCTGGGCTATTTTGTTTGGGGTCTTTGCGCTGCGCAAGGCGACGCAGCCCATTGTGCCCGACATTGGCGATAAGTCGGTGTTTACTTATCTGAAACAGCAGCAATCAATGCCCCAAAGTCTGGGTTAACCATTGGTCAATAGGCGATCGCAATTATTCCTAGGGTGCCGCCATTCGTGACGCACAACGCTCACCCTGGCGGTGCATTGGGCGATCGCCACAACACACCCTACAGCGTCGTTTGATTAGGACTACCTACTGAGTGATCAGCACTAAAAAAAGAGAACCTGAAAAACTAAATTAATAGCCCTTAAACGTCTCTAAATCTAACCTTACCACTGGCATTAGGTGTTCTTAGGATTAGGGCTATACGCTCTCAAATGGCGAATTCAATAGAGTTTAGTACGCCACGGAGAGTGTTGTATGGTTCTCAATCGACAAAAGTTCAACCGCTATGCGCTAGCCGGGGTAATTACTGCCACAGTGGTAGCGGGTGTTGCTGCTCCCAGCGCGCTGTCCCAAAATTCAATGATTCAAATCGATGGCTCTAGCACCGTCTTCCCGATTAGCGAAGCCATGGCTGAAGAATTCATGGCTGAAAACCGGGGTACTCAAGTCACCGTTGGAGTGTCGGGTACGGGCGGTGGATTCAGCAAATTTTGTGCGGGTGAGCTAGATATCACCGGGGCATCTCGCCCGATCAAATCGTCTGAGGCCGAGACCTGTGCTGCCGCTGGTATTGAGTACATTGAAGTACCTGTGGCTACCGACGCGCTCACCGTTGTCATCAACCAAGAC
>JBARVK010000730.1:0-8122 GCA_049646225.1 Nodosilinea sp. | reverse complement strand
GGTGGTCTACGAGCCCGAGGAGGTGCAGCAAATTTTGGCCGCCCTGGGCTACTACACCGGCTTTATTGACAGCAACCACGGCAGCATGACCCGCGAGGCGATTCGTCAGGCCCAGATAGCCTACGGTCTGCGGGTGACGGGCCGGGTTGACCCCCCGACTCTGGCCCGCATTCGCCAGGAGTACAGTCAGCTTTCGCCGAGTCAAAAGCTCTACCCCAACCTCGACCAGCGGGGGTTTAGCCTCAGTGAGTCAATTTCGGCCCACAACCCCTGCCGCATTATTAGCCTCTGCCCGACCTTTGGTGAAGATACGGGCGTAACGGCTCAGGTGTCGGTGTACTGCCCCGTGCAGAAAAAAGGCACCGGCAACCTGATTTGCTGTGAGTACATCAATCTGCGGGGCACCAAGGCCGCCCTGGGGCGAGTTAGCGACCTGATCGCCTCGTTGACCCTGCCAGAGCTGCCCAAGTTTGTATGGTGGAAGGCCACCCCCAGCCCCGAGCAGCTGATCTTTCAAAACCTGGCTAAGTCGAGCAACTGCATCATTGTCGATTCGAGCTACTTCAGCGATGCCGAGGCCGAGCTGCAAAAAATGCAGGAGTTGATTGAGTCGGGCACCTACATTGCCGATCTCAACTGGCACCGACTGGCCCCCTGGCAAGAACTGACGGCGGCGGCCTTTGACCCTCCGGAGCGGCGCGAATCGCTGCTGGATGTCGATCGCATCAGTATCGACTACGAGCAGGGCAATGCTGCCCAGGCGCTGCTCTACCTGAGCTGGTTTGCCAGCCGTCTGGGGTGGGAGCCCGTCGATCATATCGACGAGGGAGGCATTTACAACATTGAAAAAATCCACTTCAAAGGCCCCAATGGCCTGTCTATTGAGGCCGAACTGGCGGGCATTCCGGTCGCCGATATGGGCGAGGTTGTGGGCGACCTGACCGGGCTGCGAATTCTCTCTACCGACAAGAACGCCAACTGCTGCACCATCCTGTGCTCTGAGACCACCGGCTGCATGCGCATGGAAGCGGGTGGTGGTGCCCAGTCCTGCCAGGTAGAGCAGGTCACAGCGCTGTCTGACCAGCGGGCCGATTTTATGCTGGGTCAGCAGCTCCAGCGCTGGGGCGAAGATATTCTCTATGAAGAAAGCCTGGCCATGGTAGCGAAGATTATCCATCTACTTTAGGGGTGCCTCCTACTTCGACCATAGAGACCCTCACCGTTGGGCCAGTTCAGCTGCGGCTGCTGCCCGAGCGAGCGGTCTATATTGACGCGCTCAAGGCGCTGCTGGTATCAGACGTTCACCTGGGCAAGGCTGAGACCTTTCAGCACTACGGACTGCCTGTACCGAGCCAGATCAACCAGGCCACGCTGCAGCGGCTGGAGGGTTTGTGTACGCAATACCAGCCCGATCACCTCTGGATTCTGGGCGATCTGTTCCACGGGCGAGAGGGCATGGCTGATGAGGTGATTGATGCCTGGCTGAGATTTTTACACCGCACCCAGGTGAGTGCCCACCTCATTCTCGGCAACCACGATCGCCGCCTGCAGGATACCCTCAGCCAGCTCTCGGTAGACTGCTGGGTCGAAGCGGTAGAGATGGAGGGCATTTTGCTCAGCCACGAACCCGAGCCGGGGACAGATCGCCTGAATATTTGCGGCCATATTCACCCCTGCCTGCGCTTGACGGTGGGGTGCGATCGCCTGCGGCTGCCCTGTTTCCACTGGCAGGCTCCGCAGCACCGGCTAACGCTGCCTGCATTTGGCGAATTTACGGGCGGCTATGAGGTGGCTCTGGCGCGGGGAGAGGTCGCCTACGTGGTGGCCGAGGGGGCGGTGGTGGGGTTTGGGAAGTAGGGATGGGTAGGTGAGTAGGCGGGTAGATGGGTGGGGTAGCGTGAGGAGATGGGTTTGAAGGTGGACGGTGTGACAATCTGTAATCTCTACTTCAAAAGGTAAAGTCCTCTGAAATCGGGCGTTATGCTGGATCTCTGGGTTTCCTGAGGGGCATAGCTATGACAAAGGCCAAGGTATGGATGGCAGTGGCGCTCAGTAGTGTGGTTATCGCTTTGGCAGCCATTACCTACGGACGGCGCAGCGAGACCACGGTGGTGGTGCCCCCTGAGCAGACCGAGGAGCAGTCAGTGGTGACAGACCCCACTGAGCCACCCCCTGGCACGGCCCCAGACACAGAAACCGTCCCAGGTACAGGCACACCGCCAGCCCAGTCCCCCCCTGAGCCTGGGGTTGGCGGTACTGGGGAAGCGGTAAACCCACCCCAGGCGGCGCAGCTAATTGCCGCCCAGCCCGAGGCCCAGATCAATTTGCGATCGCAGCCTACCACCTCATCTTCAGCTAGGGGCTATGGCCTGGTGGGTGACCCGGTGCAGCTCATGCGATCGGCCGATCGCAGCGACGGCACCTGGTACTTCGTCAAATTTGAGGAATCGGGGGCCGAAGGCTGGATTCGCGGCGACTTTATCAACACCGCAGGACGAGCTACGCCGCTGTCGCAGCGGGCTAACACCAGCAGCACTTGCGAAGGTCTGATGGACGGCATGACGGTCACCGCGTTCTACGACGCCAATGGCTTTCACCTGGTCCGGTTCGTGAACGCAGAAACCAAAAATACTTTCGACGCCACGCTCAGCCGCCAGGGCAGCAGCAACCAGGGGCAGCCGCTCTACCAGGGCAGCACCAGTCCGCCCACCAGCGATCGCAGCTATCCGGTATCGCTAGTCGATCTGTCTGGGGGCACCCCCCGCAGTGGATCTCAAGTGAACCTTAGCTACGCGGGCATTGAGGGTAACGCCACCTGCGAATAGGTATAAGATTGGATCGTTACGCGGTTAAGCAGGAGCACCCATGGCTAAAGAACTCAGCGCCGAGGAGCAGCAGGAACTAGACGCCCTGCGGCAGACGATCGAGCAAGCCATTGAAGACGGGGTGCTGACCCAGGCCGAGCGCGATGCTATCACCGCTACCATGCGGGCCGACGGCAAAGTCACTTACGAAGAACTGGAACTTGTGCGTCAGCTAGTGAGTAATAAAGTGGCCGCCGGAGAGCTAAAAACCGAAGGATTAAGCGAACCCCATTGATGGCTCCTAAATCCCTACCGACTGCTGTGGCCGTGGTGCACGAGTGGTTGGTCAGCCGCGCCGGGTCAGAAAAAGTAGTCGAGCAGCTGCTGCGCGTGTGTCCCCAGGCCGACGTTTTTAGCCTAGTCGAGTTTTTAGAACCCGAGGCGACTTCGCTGATTCCCCCCAGTACCCGGGTGCAAACCTCCTTTATTCAATCCTTGCCCTGGGCGCGACGGCACTTTCGCCAGTACCTACCGCTGATGCCCCTGGCAATCGAGCAGTTTGACCTCTCCCCCTACGACCTGGTGATCTCCAGCAACCACGCCGTGGCCAAAGGGGTGCTAACACGGCCCCACCAGCTGCACGTGAGCTATGTACACACCCCCATTCGCTACGCCTGGGACCTGCAGCAGCAGTATCTCCAGCAGGCGGGCCTGACCAGCGGAGCCAAAAGCGCCCTGACTCGGCTCATTTTGCACTACCTGCGGTTGTGGGATGTAGCGGCGGCCCACCGGGTCGACTGCTTTGTAGCCAACTCTCGCTACGTTGCCCGTCGCATTTGGAAAACCTACCGCCGCCCGGCGACGGTGATCTATCCGCCCGTGGCGATCGATCGCTTTCGCTGGCAGCAGCCCCGCGACGACTTTTACCTGACGGTGTCGCGCTGTGTGCCCTACAAACGGGTTGACCTGACCGTAGACGCGTTTAACCGGCTGGGGCTGCCTCTGGTGGTCATCGGCGACGGCCCCGCCCTAGAAAATCTGAAACGGACCGCTAAGCCGAACATTACCTTTTTGCGGAACCCTGCCGATGCCGTGGTGTCAGATTATATGGAGCGTTGTCGGGGGTTTGTTTTTCCAGCGGAGGAAGATTTTGGCATTACGGTGGTCGAGGCCCAGGCGGCAGGGGCGCCGGTAATTGCCTATGGCCGGGGCGGCTGCGCCGAAACGGTGGTGGATGGCAAAACGGGAGTGCTCTTTGGCCAGCAAACCGTTGACGATCTGGTGCAGGCCGTGCAGCATTTTGAGAGTCACCGTCACCAATTTGTCGCCGAGATCATTCGCAATCAGGCCGAAACCTTCTCAGAAGTCAGATTTCAGCAAGAATTAGCTGCCTATCTGATCCAAAAGTGGCTGAAATTTCAGCAGGGCGATGAACTAGAGTAGTGTCGGTGTTGCAGGAGTATTGGGGAAATCTATGTTTCCTCTGGCACGTACGGTTCAGCCCGTCATGGTATCGCTGCGGATGTCAACCCGATCGCTACCGATGGTTGGCCTACTCGGCGCATCTGATCTGCTGGCGTTGGGGTTGGCCGGTACGCTTGGCGTTTACCTGCGGTTGGCGTTTGGGGGCCAGTACCCACCAGCGCTGTATGGCCAGCTGTGGCCCATTTTAGGCGTGTTCTTGCTGGCCTATGCGGCGGCGGGGCTCTACCCGGCGGTGGGGCTGAGCCCGGTGGATGAGCTGCGGCGCGTTTGCCTATCGACCAGTTTTACCCACCTGGTGCTGGGGGCAGGGCTGTTTTTGACTGGCGAGAGTGAAACCTACTCGCGGGGGGTGTTTTTAATCACCTGGGTGCTGTCTTTGCTGCTGGTGCTGCTGGGCCGACTGCTGGTGAGGCAAGTATTTGCCCGGTACCCCTGGTGGGGGTATCAGGTGCTTATTTTAGGGGGCGGGCGCACGGGGGAACTGGTGATTCAAACCCTGAAAAACCAACCCAGCTTTGGCCTCAAACCAGTGGCGGTGCTGGATGACGATCGCGATCGCAGCGACACAATCTGCGGCGTGCCGGTGGTGGGGCCGCTCTCGATCGCGCCTCGGCTGGCTCGTAAGCACGACATTCACTATGCCATTGTGGCCATGCCGGGGGTACAACGCGCAAAATTGCTGCGGATTTTAGAGCGCTATGGCCGCACCTTTCCGCACCTGATGATGATTCCCGATTTGTTTGGCGTAGCCAGCCTGTGGGTCAGCTCAAAGGACTTGGGCGGAGTCTTGGGGTTGGAGATTCGCCAGCAGCTGCTGCTGCCGGGGCCGCGCCTAATCAAAGCCCTGCTCGATATCAGTCTGACGCTGGTCGTGGGTGCGCTTCTGCTGCCGCTGCTGGTGATCATTGCGGGTTTGGTTAAGCTGAGTTCGCCGGGGCCAATTTTCTACGGTCAGCCGCGGCTGGGGCAAAGCAACGCCCCCTTTGTCGCCTGGAAGTTTCGATCAATGGTAGCCAATGCCGACCAGGTGCTAGAGCGCTATTTTGAGGCCAACCCAACCCTGCGATCGCAGTGGCAGCGCGACCACAAACTGCGCTACGACCCCCGCATTACCCGCATTGGTCATTTTTTGCGGCGCACCAGTCTAGACGAGCTACCTCAGCTGTGGAATGTGCTGCGAGGCGAAATGAGTCTGGTGGGGCCGCGACCGATCGTCAAAGAAGAAGTTGCTCGCTACGCCGACACCTACAGCCTCTACACTAAGGTGCTACCCGGCCTGACGGGGCTATGGCAAGTCTCGGGGCGCAACAACGTATCCTACGACGAGCGGGTCAACCTCGACGCCTACTACGTTAGAAACTGGTCGGTCTGGCTAGATATCTATATTCTCTTGAAAACAATTTGGGTGGTTGTGATTGGCGATGGAGCCTACTAAGGTCACAGGGTTTAGAGTTAGCAGTTTGGCCCTAGAGCGATTGGTGCTGGTCACTTTGGTGGCGTTGCCCTATGTGATCTATGGGGCGCTCGTCACCCTGGTCAGTTTTTTGCTCGTCAGCCTGCGCCGCTGGCACCGCCAAATTTGGCGGCTGCTGTATACCCAGGGCTGGGTGTGGCTGGCTCTGGGGCTGGGGATTGGAGTAGCACTGTCCCAGGCACCGGGTGAGTCGGCCCTCCAGGTGCTCAATTTTGTGCCATTTTTTGGCCTCTATGGGGCGATCGCCGTCGCTTTACCCACCTTCCCTCGTCCCCTCAAAACCCTCCATGACTGGGCGCTGGCGGTGTTAATTGCCACCGTTCCGGTCAACCTGGCGGCGCTAGGCGAGTTTTACCTGCGATCGCCTGGCGGTTTCAGCCACTGGAGCAGCCATCCCTGGCTACAGTGGCTATACCTCAAAACCGACTACGGCCACCGAGCCAGTGCTGTCTTTGGTCACCCCAATGCTTTTGCCAACTATATGGTAATTGTGTTTGGGCTAGGGCTGGGCCTCTGCGCCTACACCCTCAGCCATCCCCACCTGAGGCGAAAAAGCCTGGGGGTGTGTAGCGCCACAGCCCTGGTGCTGGTGGGTATCTTTTGCTCCGGGTCGCGCAATGGTTTGCTAATTGCCGGACTACAGCTGCTGGCGTTTGGTGGCCTGCTGCGGCCCTACCGCTATATTTTTTGGGCCGGGCTGGGGGCGATCGCGCTGATGACCGTCAGCATCCTCATTTGGGGCATTGGTGGCCGCACCCTACCCGAAGCCCTAGCCACCGCTTCGCTGCGGGTTAATGTCTGGCAGTTAGCCCTCGAAATGATTCCGTGGCATCCCTGGTTCGGCACGGGTCTTGGCACCTTCAAACTGCTCTATGACCCAGCCGATTTCCCGGTAGCAGGCGATTTTTTGCCCCACGCCCACAACCTCTGGCTCATGCTCGCCGCCGAAGCCGGACTGCCAGTAGCCCTGGGGTTTACCGTTGTAGTGGGCTGGATTGTGGGGCGCAGTACGTACACAGCGCTCTGCACCCCACTCCCAGCCAACGCACTGGCCCTGCTAGGGGGATACCTGGCCGGCTTTGGCGGCACGACCGCCTTCGCCGTCTTTGATCTGGCTTTTTACGATGCCCGCATCAATAGTCTGGGCTGGCTGCTACTCGGCAGCCTCCAGGCCTTTACGGCCTTGGCCCCGCAGCTAAGGGCTAGGTCAACTGAGCCTAGATCAACTTAACGGCTCGCAGGCCGAAGTACAGCACTATGGCCGTGCCCACCATCACCGACAAAAACAGCACGTAGGCTACTACACCACCCATAACGCTCTCTCCACGACAGTTACGACTCTCTATTGAACCACGGCGGGGGATGTGTGGGGAGTGGGGGAGTGGGGGAGTAGAGGGATGAGGGGTAAGTCTTTGCCTTCTCTATCCCCCCCCACCTTCTCTATCCCCCCCACCTTCTCTATCCTCCCCACCTTCTCTATCCTCCCCACCTTCCTTTGCCCAAAGCAGCTAAAGTTTTAAAGCAAGCTTCTCCATTGCCTGGCTATGTCCATAAAATCTGTCATTCCTGTGCCACTGCCGAATAACCCCTACGAGGTGGTGGTTGCCGCTGGGGGCATCGATCACCTGGGCGGCTGGCTGGCCGGGGGCGGAAAACCGCTGGTGAAGCCGGGGCAAAAGCTGCTGCTGGTGTCGAACCCGGCCATTTTTAAGCACTATGGCGATCGCGTCCTCGCTTCCCTGACTGACGCGGGTTACAGGGTCGAGACTTGCCTGCTGCCCGCTGGGGAGCGCTACAAAACCCTGGGGTCTATTCAAAAAATCTACGATGCGGCCCTGAGCTTTCATCTAGAGCGCAAGTCGGCCATGGTGGCTTTGGGCGGCGGGGTGATTGGCGACATGACGGGTTTTGCCGCCGCCACCTGGCTGCGGGGGGTCAGCGTGGTGCAGGTGCCGACGTCGCTGCTGGCTATGGTCGATGCCTCCATCGGCGGCAAAACGGGGGTCAACCATCCCCAGGGCAAAAACCTGATTGGGGCCTTTCACCAGCCCCGCCTGGTGATGATCGATCCGCTGGTGCTCAAGACGCTGCCGCCGCGAGAGTTTCGCGCGGGTATGGCAGAGGTGATCAAGTACGGCGTGATCTGGGACAAAGACCTGTTTGAATCCCTAGAAGCCGCCCCCCGCCTCGACCAGTACCGCTACCTGGGCGACGAACTGCTGCACACCATTCTGACGCGATCGTGCCAGGCTAAGGCCGAGGTTGTGTCCCAGGACGAGAAAGAGGCCGGGCTGCGGGCCATTCTCAACTACGGTCACACCCTTGGCCACGCGGTCGAAAGCCTAATGCACTACAAGGG
>JBARVK010000729.1:0-1551 GCA_049646225.1 Nodosilinea sp. | reverse complement strand
ACTTCCCCCTAGACCTGGCGACCGCTGAGGCACCTGAAATCATCGGCTAGTCTTAATTGATGACCCCATTGATTGACTAACAAAGAGCGCTTCCTTCGGGGAGCGCTTTTTGCGTTGTCTGCTATTTTGCTGTTGCTGCGTTCTGCGTAGCAACGCTGTCCATAGTGCTCTTGCACCCTCAGGATGATAAACGCAGAGCGTCTGGAGAGCGTGTCAACGCAGAGCGTTGGCACGAGGGTGGTGGCGGGCTGGCGGCAATTCAATGGGGGCTTTATTCCAGTTGCAGCGGCGCTACGAAGCCAGGATCTGGGGACTGATAGCTTGCCGCTCCAGTCGACTGAGGCAGGTTGTAGCCGACGACGGCCAACCCTAAGCCGAGGGCAAGACCGGCCATAAATACCCAGCCGTGGGAGGGTTCGAGGGTGCAGACCAACCGGCGATCGCAGTTGTAGACATGGATTGCCCAGCCTTCTTGGGTGGTGCAGTGAAGTTTGTACATGGCAGCTAAGGGAATGAAGTGGACGGTGGGGATCAGTAGCGATGGCCCGACTGGCGGTGCTTGACGGCGGGCACACCGCTCGGAGTTAGCAAATTCCCCTGGTGTACCGTGCCGTAGATCAGCAGATGGTCGCCAACAGTGGACTGCTCCACAACGGTGCATTCAACGTAGGCCAGGGCGTCAGTGAGAATGGCACAGGCGTTGGTGGCCAGCTCAAAGGGCAGGTGGTCAAAGGCGGTGGCAGAGCAATGCTGGGCGGAGAAATGGCGGCGGATGGTCCGGCCCTCCTGCAAAATGTTCAGCACAAAGCCAGCGCTAGGGACGAACTGGCTCGCGTCAGCGGCATCCCGGGGCAGGGCCATCATCAGGCCGGGGGGGCTAAAACTGGCCTGGGCCACCCAGGCGGTCAGTAGCCCAGAGTGGATGCCGTCGGCCTGAGTGGTGACAACGCAGAGCGAACCGATAATTCGCCCCAGGGCCAGGGCGGTGCGATCGCTGTGGGCTTGGTCGGCGATCGCGGGGCGAGCGACCTGCTGTTTTTGGCGCTTGCGCAGGCGCTGGGCAAACTGAGCTGCCGCTTCGGTGCAGGCTTCTAGGGCATTGTCGTCGGGGCTAAAGCGCACCCGCAGGGGCTCAAAGCCAAAGGGATAGTTGGCGTCTTTGAGCTTGCGCTCGAGTTCATCGATCGCTTCGCCGCTCCAGCCGTAGGAGCCAAACACCCCCACCAGCTTGGTTTTGGGCACGTTGGCCAAAATCGAGCCCAGGGCGGTTTGAATTTGGACCGGGGCATGGCCGCCCAGGGTGGGTGAACCGATGATCAAGCCGTCGCACTGGTTGAGAATGTCAATTAGCGCGTGGGGGTCGGCCTGTTCGCAGTTGATCGCCTCTACCGCGATTTGGGCCTCCGTTAGCCCCTGGGCGATCGCGTCGGCCAGGCGGGCCGTATTGCCGTAGGCCGAGGCGTAGAGCAGCGCCACCCGCAGGGTTTGCTGGCTCTGGTGCTGACACCACTGGCGATAGTCTTGCAGCAGCCGACTGAGACTGTAGCGCAC
>JBARVK010000728.1:0-7727 GCA_049646225.1 Nodosilinea sp. | reverse complement strand
GTCTTTGACGATCGCGTTGCTGTTGATCATCACCTTAACCCCACCGATCACGACCTTTGCCTAGGCTGTGGCCACCCCGTCGGCCCTGACGAACGGGCTGCTCCTGAGTACGAAGCGGGCATTAGCTGCCCCCACTGCTATGCTGAGCTGACTCCGGAGAAGCGATCGCGGCTAGAAGCCCGTCAGCGCCACCGCTAACTCACTCTGCCTGATCTACTCAAAGCCTCCCCCCAATCCAAAATCGCCAATCAAAAATCCATGCTCCCTACCGATCCATCGCTGCAAGCGCTCACCTACGGCCCCACCGATGGCACCGCTGACTGGTGCCTGGTAGCGCTCCACGGCTGGGGGGCCAATGCCGCTGATCTGGTGGGGCTAGCCCCCTATCTAAATCTGCCGAACGTGACTATGGTCTTCCCCGATGCGCCCTGGCCCCATCCCCAGGCCCCAGGGGGGCGGATGTGGTACAGCTTTCCCAGCGAGTTTGACTTTCGCCGTCCCCACGATTTCGCGGCCCAGGAGGATCTGCAAACCAGCCGCGATCGCCTTAAAGTCTGGCTGCAAGATCTCCCCGAAGTCACAAACATCCCCCTGGAACGGACTGTTTTAGCAGGGTTTTCCCAAGGAGGGGCGATGACCCTTGATGTGGGACCGCACCTTCCCCTAGCAGGGCAAATTATCCTCAGTGGCTATCTGCACAGCGAGGCTCAACCTCCGGTCAGCCCCCGTCCGGTCATGATGGTGCACGGATCCTTTGATCCTGTGGTGCCCGTGGCCTTAGCTCACCAGTCCCATGGGGCGTTGCGGGCGCTGGGGCAGTCAGTGATCTGGCACGAGATGCCAATGGGGCATGAAATTCCACCCCAGATCATGGCGCTGATTGGAGGTTTTTGCGAAGATTTGAGGCAGGGAAGCGGGAATGCCCCAGCTAAACCTTTAGGATAGGGAAAGGTGATCTGAGCCTGAGCTGCCATCGCGCAGCAGCAGGGCAGATGTCGCTAAGGGGGAAAAGACTATGCTAAGCCTACATGTTTCGCAGCAGGCCGTTTCAGATATGACACCGGATACGGTGGCTGAACTGGCCTCTCGACTGGAGACCGACTCATACGACAACGCCTTTGAGGGCTTGCAAGACTGGCACCTGCTGCGGGCGATCGCGTTTCAGCGGCCTGAGCTAGTAGAGTCCTACGTCTACCTGCTCGACCTAGAGCCCTACGACGAGTCATAGCGGATCGAGTCCCATGGTCTGCCTGCATATTCTCGATGGGTGGGGGCGAACGGTGTTCGCCCTAAGTTGCCCGTGGTTAAATCGAGGTTTCTGCATTTAGATTGGGTATGACAGACAGGTCTACAACCGTGGAAACGCCTCGCCGAGTGCTGATCGGCATTAGCGGCGGCATCGCGGCCTACAAGGTGTGCTCCGTTATTTCATCGCTGGCCAAGGCAGGCGTGGCGGTGCGGGTGCTGCTAACCCAGCAGGGCCAGGCCTTTATTCCGCCGCTGACGGTCGCTACGCTATCGCGGCACCCGGCCTATACCGACGAAGCGTTTTGGCAGGCCACCCAGGGGCGACCGCTGCACATTGAGTTGGGCGAATGGGCGGATCTGCTCGTCATTGCCCCCCTCAGCGCCAACACCCTGGGCAAACTGGCCCACGGCCTGGCGGATAACTTGCTGACCAACACGGTACTGGCCTCTACCTGCCCCGTGCTGCTGGCCCCGGCGATGAACACCGACATGTGGCAGCAGCAGGCGGTGCAGCGCAATTGGCGACAGCTCTTGCAGGATGCTCGCTACCACGCGATCGATCCGAATAGCGGGGTGCTGGCCTGCGATCGCATTGGCACCGGGCGCATGGCCGAATCCGAAGAGATTCTCACCCACATTCACTCGCTACTGCACACCCAAGGACATCGCGATCTGGTGGGCAAGCATCTGTTAATCAGCACCGGCAGCACGCGGGAATATCTCGATCCGGTGCGATTTATCGGCAATCCCGCCAGCGGCAAAATGGGGATCGCTCTGGCCAATGCGGCCATCCACCGAGGCGCTACGGTCACGCTGGTTCACGGCCCTATAGAAGACTCTCTCAAAGCCCGTCTGGGGGGCATCCAGGCCCTGGGGGTGACCACCGCCGAGGAAATGCACCAGACTATGCTCTCTCAACTGCCCCAGGCCGACTGGGTGGTGATGGCGGCGGCAGTGGCGGATGTGAAGCCAGCGACCCAAGCATCTACCAAACTGGCCAAGGCCGATCTGCCCGAGGCTCTGCCCCTGACCCAGGTGCCCGATATTGTGGCCGACTTGTCGCAAAAACGACAGCCCCACCAGCGGTTAATTGGCTTTGCGGCCCAGACGGGAGATATTATTCCACCCGCCCTCGACAAGCTACAGCGCAAGGGTTTAGATGCGATTGTGGCGAACCCGATCGATGTGCCGGGCAGTGGCTTTGGGGGCGATCGCAACCAGGCCATTCTGCTCACTAAAGCAGGCGACCAGCTAGCGTTTCCTCCCTGTACCAAGCTCGACTTGGCCCACCAGATTTGGGATGCCCTGCTTCAGGCTGGCTTCTAGAATGCGGTCTAGACACCGTCTCTAACGCCTTACCCCGAACACCCTACAATAGGGACTGTTCTAACTTTTGCCGGTTGCTATGACTGCTACCTCCACGCCCAACCTGCTATCTAGCGTGGTCAATCAGGTGCTAGCCATCAAGCCCCTGTGGAACTTTGCCAAGGGCCGCGCCCGACACATGATGGTCACTCGTGCCGAAACCATCGGCGTGCCCTGGCGGGAGCGCGTTCAGGCATTACAGAGGCGCCATACCGAGTCTGCAATGCCTGAAACTGGAGCACTCTCTCCCCTCTGGCAGGCGGATTTGGAGGCGGTGCAAAACCCTAGCCTCATCTACCCCGAGTACTACACCACCAGCTTTCACGCCTACGACGAAGGCAACCTGGGCTGGAAGCCCGCCATGGAGGTAGAGGTCGCCTCCCAGGCGGTGCACGCGAAAATCTGGCCCGAGGCCGGGGCGACGGGCGACGATCGCCTGCGCCGGAGCTACCACGACGTGCTGGTGGCCCAATTGCCCCAGGCCCCAGAGGCCATTGTGGATATCGGCTGTGGGGTGGGCCTGAGCACCGAAGCGTTCCAGACCACCTTCCCCCAGGCTCGATTGACTGGGGTAGATCTATCGCCCTACTTTCTTGCCGTGGCCCAGTATCGGCAGCAGGAGCGTCGGGAGAGCGACGCGATGTCTTCCCCCACGACTTCGATCACCTGGCACCACGCGGCTGGCGAAGCTACCGGACTCCCCGCAGCGGCCTACGACCTGGTTTCAGCCTGCCTGGTCTTCCATGAGTTGCCGCAATCGGCGGCTAGAGCCATGATTCAAGAGGCGCGTCGGCTGCTGCGCCCCGGTGGGCACCTGGCGATTATGGACATGAACCCGCGATCGGAGGTGATGCAAAAACTACCGCCCTTCGTCTTCACCCTGCTCAAAAGCACCGAACCATATCTAGATGACTATTTCAGTCTAGATATGGAAGCGGCCATTACCGTTGCTGGATTTGAGCACCCCAAAGTGAATTTCAATAGCCCCCGCCATCGCACGTTCATCGCCAGGGCGATTTAACCTGCCTCGATGGATGGGGGGGATCAAGGCATACCTGAGAAGCTTGGTACAGCACTATCGTTACCCGCTGGCTCTTCAGAGGTTAACTGAACCAGTGGTCAGCTTGGCATTCTGCACTGGATCAGTACACTTGAGCAAATGCTGTGGGGCATAATCTGGGCATAACCCTGCCCTAAACGTTTCGTCCCTCTGCCCAGAGCTAAGGTCTATGAAAAAAGCCAGTCCCGCCTCGGGGGAAACCCTCGAACGCCTCAAGCTAACTATTTATCTGGTACCTATTTTTGGCGTATTGCCAGCCGTCTACAGTCTGTGGCAAAAACAGGGTAGCCGCCACGAACTTGCCGTTAGTCGGCTGGTGGTGACCCTGGCCCTAACGTGGGTCATTGCCTATGGCCTGCTGAGCGCTGGCAGTCACCTTTCACCGGGGCTGTCGCTGCGCCTGCTGATTACCAATACGCTGGTGACAACAGGGTATACCCTTACTAACCTGGTGCTCATGGTGCGCCTGCTTCAGGGGAAATCGGTCAACCTGCCTGGCTTTAGTCAGTGGAGCAAGCGGTTGCCCTAAATAGCCATGGTCGGTACCTTGCTTAGGCTAAGACCGTCCCTGGAGCGATCGCAGGCTAATGTCACCCTTTTTCATACTTTTCCAGCGCTAGCCTATATATTACGTAGGTCGGTTATCTAAATTGCTGCTACCATGCAGCTTAAATTTCGCCGACTCTTGGTTGACTACGCGACCGAGTCGGCCTCCGGTCGCTACAGCACTCACCTTTATTGCCCTCTGAGGTCCCTGGTGTCTCAACGTAACCCGCAACATCTCAAAGCCCATTCCTCCCAGGGGCAGCCTCGCAAAATGCCGTCCAAAAAGCGGCACCGCATTCCACGCATGCTAGGCGTAGGTATCGCCCTAGCCGGGGTCGCAGCGGTGTCTGGGGTAGCTGGAGCGTTTCTGGCGGTTTCACTGTCGGCGGCGCCACTACAGCAGCA
The DNA here is from genome assembly GCA_049646225.1 of Nodosilinea sp. GTDB lineage: Bacteria > Cyanobacteriota > Cyanobacteriia > Phormidesmidales > Phormidesmidaceae > Nodosilinea. The sequence goes on along the minus strand of JBARVK010000728.1, from coordinate 3,103 downwards.
GCAGCTCAGCGCTGACGAAGCTGGAGCGTTCAACCAGGCAGAGCCTATTTCATCGAGCGGCAACCTACGCCTGCCGCGGCTAACCCGACCAGTCAACATTCTGGTGCTGGGTGTTAAGGTTCTGACGACCGATGTCAATGAAGTGCCGCCCGAGCTGCAGAACGTGGGCTACCACGCCCTGGTCAATTCCTTTGACGGTCTATCAGACTCAATGCTGCTGCTGCGGTTTAACCCTCAAACCGAGCAGCTGGTGGTGCTGTCACTCCCCCGCGACACCCGCACCTACGTGCGCGGTCGGCTAACCAAACTCAATGAGGCCAACCGCGATGGTGGCCCGGCCCTGGCCGCAGAGTCAGTGAGCGATCTGCTGGGCGGGGTGGCGATCGATCGCTATGTGCGCATCAATGTACAGGGGGTCGAAAAGCTGATTGATGCCCTGGGCGGGGTAACAGTCAACGTACCCCAGGACATGAAATACCAGGACGACAGCCAGCACCTCTACATCAACCTCAAGGCAGGTGAACAAACCCTCGACGGCGATAAAGCGCTCCAGTTTTTGCGCTTTCGCTACGACTCCCAGGGTGATATTGGCCGCATTCAGCGCCAGCAGATGTTTATGCGCGCCCTAGCTGAGCAAACCCTCAACCCGGCTACCATTGCCCGGTTACCCAAGATTCTCTCGGTGGTGCAGGCTAATGTCGATACTAATCTCACCGTTGAGGAGCTGCTGGCCCTAATGGGCTATGGGGCACAAATCAATCGCTCTAACGTGCAAATGCTGATGCTGCCCGGCACCTTCAGCCGTCCCCAAGACTTTAAGGCCAGCTACTGGTTACCTAGCTACAGCGACATTGACGGCATGGTCGATCAATACTTTGGGTTTGGCACCCAGACGGTGACCTCCAACGGCGACCCCAGCCGCGTGCGGGTGGCCATTCAAGACAGCACCAACAATCCGGTCGCGGTGCAGGCTCTCACCAATGCTCTGCGCGACAGCGGCTATTCCAACGTGTTTATCGACAAGACCTTAAACGAGCCCCTACCCATGAGCCGCATTGTGGCTCAGCGCGGCGATGGGGCCACCGCCGAAATGGTGCATCGCTTTTTGGGCATTGGCGAAGTGCGGGTAGAAAGCACGGGTGCCCTCAATTCCGATATCACCATTCAGCTGGGGCAAGACTGGAACCAGGGCCTAGGCGAGTCGCTGTAGCCAATTTCAGGTTTTGACACGCTACAGATTTGAGAACGCTACCGAAGGGCGTAGACTGGCGGGGTAGCAATCGCATTGGACCAACCTCTATGGCGCAGTGGGTTTGGGGCGCAGCCGCCCTCGCCGGACTCAGCACGCTCAGCATCACCACGCTGGCCAGTGCTCAGTCATCCCTTCAGGTGGTGTATCCCCCCAACGACCACCAAACGACGGCAGCGCAGATTTTTTTCATTGGCACAGGCGCACCCGACCAGCCGGTGCTGCTGAACGGTGAAGCGATCGCAGAGCGCAGTGAGGCCGGTCACTTTGCCCCCTCGCGACCCCTCGCTCCTGGCCCCAACACCTTTACCCTCACCCAGGGCGATCAAACGCTAACGTTTACGGTGACGCGGGTGGCCAGCGGCCCCGTGCTGCCCGATACCCTGGGTTTTGCCGAAGGTTCGCTGCTGCCGGGGGTCGATATGGCTCGCCAGCCCGGCGACTGGATCTGCCTGGGGGCGATCGCCCCGGCCAATGCCGCAGTGACGGCAGATCTAGCGGGTCAAACCTATAGCCTGCTGCCCCAGGGCGATCGCGCCGATCTGCCCCCCAACTCCGCTGTGCTTACCGACCAGGCCAGCCCCGTTGCCGCCGCTGGCCCCAGCCGCTACGAAAGCTGCTTCATGGCGGAAGCGCCAGGCGACCTGGGACGGCCCACCTATCGCCTCACCCAAGGTGGAGCCACGGTGACAGCCGCCGCCCCCGGTTCGGTAAGCATTCTGAATCCCAGTGCAATCGAAGTTGTAGAGGTCACCGCTGCCGCTGGCGTGGCCCGCACCGGCCCCAGTACCGACTACTCTCGCCTGACGCCCCTGCCCCAGGGCACCCGCGCCCGTGTCACCGCTCGCGAGGGCGACTGGCTACGCCTCGACTACGGCGGCTGGATTCGGGCCAGCGAGACGGAACCTGTAGATGGGGGCTCGCTGCCGCGATCGCTGATTCGCGGCGTTACCTCCCGCCAGGTGCCAGGCTGGACCGAAATTCTCTTCCCTCTGCAGGTGCCCGTCCCGGTTGACGTGCAGCAGGGTACCGATACCTTCACCCTGACCCTGCACAACACCGTGCCCCAAACCGATACCATCTACGTCACCGACGACGGGCTAATCGAGCGCCTCGACTGGAACCCCGTGCTGCCCGACCAGGTGCAGTACCGCATCAACCTCAAAACCGATCAGCAGTGGGGCTACAAACTGCGCTACGAAGGCACTACCCTGGTGCTCTCCCTGCGGCAGCCTCCCACGATTCAGGGAAATCAATCCCTGGCAGGTACCACCATCCTCTTGGATCCCGGCCACGGCGGCGACGAACCGGGTGCCCTCGGCCCCGATGGTACCCCAGAGAAAACCCCCAATCTAGCTGTTTCTCTGCTGCTGCAAGCCGCCCTCGAAGCCCGTGGGGCAACCGTGATCATGACCCGCACCGACGACAGCAGCGTCAGCGTCAACGATCGCCCCGCCCAGATCAACCAGGTCGAACCCACCCTCGCCCTCAGCATCCACTACAACGCTCTGCCCGACAGCGGCGACGCCCTGAACACCGCTGGCATCGGGGCCTTCTGGTTTCACACCCAGTCCCACAGCCTGGCCCAGTTTCTCCACGACTACCTGGTGACCAAACTCGATCGCCCCTCCTACGGTGTCTTTTGGAACAACCTGGCCCTGACTCGCCCCCATGTGGCTCCTTCCGTGCTGCTCGAACTCGGCTTCATGATCAACCCCGACGAATTTGAGGGGGTGATGGATCCGCAGGAGCAGACAAGCCTGGCGGAAACCCTGGCCGAGGGGGTGGAGTTGTGGGTGCGGCAGGCGGTGGGGGATTAGGAGAGATGGGGGAGATGGGGGAGATGGGGGAGAT
>JBARVK010000727.1:0-4183 GCA_049646225.1 Nodosilinea sp. | reverse complement strand
CGTGTCGAATGTGCCGCTCAATCAGCGTCACTGGCATGGCGCGGGGCGGACGGATGACCAGGTCGTAACCCAGGCGGACCAGTTGACCTGGGGACGTCGTTACAGGCTCGAGCGTCCAGCGCCCCTCAAACTGGCGAAAGTCACCCTCCACCATAGAAAAGCGCAGTTCTCGAGGAAAAGCCTCAACCATATCGAGCACCACCCGAGCGCAAAACTTGATGTTGAGAAAGCACTGGGAGCCAATTTGCTCCAGCCGAATGCCCCCCTCGGGATGGTTCAGCCGTTGGCTACAGGACAAATTGGGAATAAAGGTGGCCAGATTGTCGTAGTCGGTCAACACCTGCCAAACCTGCTCAGCCGTGAAGGGTAGATCGGTAAAGGCAAGAATTCGGCGCTGCTGACCGTTCAATTTCTCGGTTTGAATGGTCACCTCGGCCCCGGCTAGGGAATTGGTCTCTAGCCCTGGGGCTAGAGCAGCCTCTGCGTCTACCAGCACAGGCTCACCACCGCCCAGAAACGGCGCATTGGGGTTAGGAGTGTCAGGAACGTTCGCAGTCATGGGTTAAAACCAGCCGATAACGGTGTAGTTTGGCCAGGCAACCACGCCTGTGCCCAGAATACCAGCAAATTTTGCTGGTGCGGTGTGGACTCGATGAATTCATGCCCTATACATTGGGGGTACCCTGGTCATCGCGATCGAACTCAAGGGTAAAGCAGGTCTGCCAGAGCTGAGGCTGACCAGACTGGCCTACTGCATTACTCGATACGTTAATAGTTCCCCCTAGCTGCTCCACTAGCCCACGCACCAGGGCCAGGCCGGTGCCGGTACCTGCAACGCCATCTCTGGTGGCGCTGTGACCCCGCCGAAACTTATCAAACACATGGGGCAGGTCGTCCGCCTCAATGGCCATCCCCAGGTTGGTCACCCGTAATGTCACCGGGCCGTTGAGAGCCGGGGAATCATCCAAACGAAGCCTGACGGTCGTTGCCGGAGCCGAGTATTTGCAGGCGTTGTCCAACAGCTCCTGCAGCACCCTGGTGAGCCGCTCGAGATCGGTGGCTAGCACCACTGGGGCGGACGGCAGCTGTAAATCCAGCACCAGGTTGGCCTGCCGAAATTTGCCGTCGGACTGCTCGACTAAATCGCTCAATAGCTGTCCTAGGTCAGCCGTTTGTTCGTTGGTTGCGGCGGCCTTGGAGTCGAGGGTCTGCAGCATCAGGAGATCGTTTACCAAGTTAATTTCGCGGCTGCACTGCTGCTCCAGAATATCTAGGTACATGGCCTTGCGCTCGGCAGTGAGGTCGGGGCGACGCAGCATGCGAATGGCCAACATCATGCTGGTCAGAGGCGTACGCAGTTCGTGATTGAGGGTGCTGAGAAAGTCTTCTTTAAGATAGTTGAGGTAGCGCAGCTGTTCAGCATGGCGCACCGCCTGCCCCTGCAAATAGTGCTGATGAAAGGCGATCGCCCCCAAACTGCCTAAGTTAGCCTGCACCGTTTGATCTACCGTAAACCCACCCGACCCCAGCAGCAAAATTGCCCCCTGCAGCCCCGAGCCATCGACGGCGATCGCGGTGCAGGTGGCTAGGGCCCGCAGCCAGGGAGCTGGGTCGTGTTCCTGACCCAGCAGCGCCGCCACGCCAGTCTGCCAGCGCAGGGAAGCACCGCCATTGGATGATTCAATAGTGCGCTGAATGAGCCCCAAAGCGACCCGATGCTGCCAATCTAGCAGCGACCCTGCTTTAGCGGTACTCAGGCACTGGCTGGTAGGAGCCTCATCCGGATGCCAGCCGGTGTAGATCACCTCATTGGTGTTGGGGTAGTGGCAAAGCAGCAGGCAAGCCCCTGCCCCTAAATGAGTACCCAAGACCTCGGCTAAAACCGGCAGAGGGTGGGGGGCATTGAGGGTGACGGCCAGAGCGTGAACGATGGGCCAGGTTTCTCGCCCCTCGGTATGACTGGATGACCGAACTGCCCCTTCGTAGGGGCGGGCCTGGAACAATACGGGCGAGTTTTTAGATGCCATGGACAACCATCGAGCAATGCGTTCCTGACCTCCTGAGCCGGGGCGGGGTTAGGCTAGCCTCACCTCGCCTCCGACTACCCCTAGCCTATCTACTCATGCGCCGGACAGTATCCGTAAATTCGCCACTTTTCTGGCGTCCCTGCCCCCGGCGCATCCGCAATCTCCGTCCTGAGCGACCCCCAATATTACGACGACCTTACAGGGGCTTTACAAACCGAAGCGACCGCCTCTACCCTAATGGTCATCAGGACATTAGTATTAATCAAGTCTAAGCTGGCGGGCATTCTCCGGCTACACTAGCAGCACAATCTCTAGCGGGGTTTCTATGGCACGGTCACCACAGACATCAACGTCTCCAGTCATTGGTACCGTTAAAGGACCAGGGGAAACCGGCAATCAGTATGTCTTTATTACCGCCAACAACAAACAGGTCAAAATTGGCGAGTTTGTCTATTACACCGTAGATTTAGCCGATACGCCTAGGGCCCAAATTTTAGGCAAAATTTCCGAGCGTCGCCTGATCGACCACCTGCCCGATCGCATTTTTGCCGACCCTGATATTGACCCCGAGGCGATCGCGGCCCTAGTCGGCTTTGCCCACCCCAACCCCGAAATCTACGAAGTCACGGTCGATGTGGTGGGGCATTTCCATCCGGCGCTGGGGTTTATGAACCCGCGCATTTCTCCGGACCCCGGCGCGAAGGTCTGCCTGGCCGACGATGAGAGTCTGCGTCAAATCATCAACAAAAAGCAGCCCCAGGACGTGGGGTCGGCCCACATTGGCTCGCTGCTCCTGCGCCCCGGCGGGCGGGTGCCGGTGGCTCTGGATGTGAAGGAACTGGTCAGCACCCACATGGCGATTCTGGCGGGCACTGGCTCTGGTAAGTCGTATACCGCTGGGGTGCTGATCGAAGAGCTGCTCAGCCCCTACAACCGAGCGGCGGTGCTGATTTTTGACCCCCACGGCGAGTACGGCACCCTGACGGATATGCGCGGTCATCCCACCTTCACCAGTGAGGATGGCTATAGCCCTGAGGTGAAACTGCTCACCCCCGACGACATTCGCATTCGAATGTCGTCGCTGGACTACTACGACATTCTCACCCTGCTGCCGGATATGAGCGATCGCCAGCAAGCCATTCTCAACAAAGCCTTTAGTCTGTTGGGCAAGCACAAATTTGGCGAACACCGCTGGGATGTGCAGGATTTGATCTCGGCCTGCTACGAGTCAGACCGCAGTACCGACGACGAAGGCAACGAGAAAACCGGCTCCTCAGCCCCGGCCCTGGAGTGGAAGCTGGGCAAACTAGAGCGATCGGACTACTTTCACCGCATGGAGCACCTGGCCCCCAAGGATCTCTTCAGCCCCGGCCAGGTGACGGTGCTGCAGATGAACGAAATCAGCCAGGAAGAACAGCAGGTGATCTGTGCCGCCGTACTGCGCCAGAGCTATCAGGCCCGCATTAACACCGCCAAAGACAAAATCACCGCCGAGGACGAGAACTATCTGCCCTACCCGGTATTTATTTTGATCGAAGAGGCCCACCGCTTTGCTCCGGCCAACGAACCCGCCCGCTGCAAGCAGGTGTTGCGCACCATCCTCAGCGAGGGGCGCAAGTTTGGCATGGGGGTCGGGCTAATTACCCAGCGCCCCGGCAAGCTCGACTCCGACGTGCTGAGCCAGTGTATGAGCCAGTTTCTGATGCGGATTGTCAACCCAGTCGACCAAGACAGCCTCAAGTACGGCGTTGAAGCGGCGGGTCGAGATTTGCTCAAAGAGCTGCCCGCGCTCACCAAAGGCCAGGTGATCGTATCGGGGGCCTGCGTCAACACGCCCGTGCTGTGTCAGGTGCGCAAACGGCTGACCCAGCACGGGGGCGAAACGATGAACGCCCCTGAAGCCTGGCTGAGCCACTTTCAGAGTCACCGCCAGCAAGCACGCCAGCTCGAAAAGGCAGCCCCAGCCCGCGCCGGAAAAAAGGCCGAAACCTTTGGCGGCGTCAGCATAGAGTAATAGACCAATGACTACTCTCGACCGCTGAGGGCTCGAGCCGTTTCGCGACCCTCTTGCTTCCGTTTGAGGCTCTCGCGCTTGTCGTGCAGCTTTTTACCCCGACCCAGCGCAATCGTGGCTTTGACCCAGCCCCGCTGAAGAT